>DGRP01000116.1 GCA_002391065.1 Ruminococcus sp. UBA4385
AAGCGCCGTACCAGAGCAGGCATGGGCAGATGTCAGGCTGGCTTCTGCTCGCCGACGACCATGGCGCTCATAGCCGAAAAGCTAGGCATAAAGATAGAAGATGTCCGCAAAAACGGTGTTTACGAAAGCGAGGTGAGCCCCGAATGAAAACCGAATACGATATCCTGATAATCGGCGGAGGTCCTGCAGGAATGGCAGCCGCAATAGGTGCTAAAAAGGCAGGCACAGATGATATTCTTATCCTTGAGCGTGACAGCGTCCTCGGGGGTATACTCAACCAGTGTATTCATAACGGCTTCGGGCTGCACACCTTCAAGGAGGAGCTCACAGGACCCGAATACGCAGAGCGTTATGCACAGCAGGTCAAAGACCTTGACATTCCCTATGAGCTAAACACTATGGTGCTTGATATTCAGCCGCTTAAAGACGGCAGAAAGGCAGTCAGCCTTATAAGCTCAAAGAGGGGAGCAGCTACTATTTACGCAAAGGCAGTTATCCTTGCTATGGGCTGCCGTGAGAGACCCAGAGGAGCTCTTAATATTCCCGGATTCAGACCGAATGGAGTGTACACCGCAGGCACAGCGCAGAAGCTTGTGAACTTAGAGGGCGCTCACGTCGGCAAGGAGGTTGTGATCCTCGGCTCGGGCGACATAGGGCTTATCATGGCAAGACGAATGACCTTAGAGGGCGCTCACGTTGCGGCAGTTGCCGAGCTTATGCCTTATTCAAGCGGCCTTAAAAGAAATATAGTGCAGTGCCTTGATGACTATGGCATACCGCTGCTTTTAAGCCATACTGTAGTTGACATCAAGGGCAAGGAAGAGCTCGAAGGCGTATACATCGCACAGGTTGACGAGAAAAATCAGCCGATCGAGGGCACCGAGGAGTATTACCCCTGTGATACGCTTCTTCTCTCCTGCGGACTTATCCCCGAAAACGAGCTTACCTCTGGAGCAGGCATTGAGATAGACCCGAGAACAAACGGAGCTTACGTCAATGAGAAGCTTGAAACCAGTATCGAGGGTGTGTTCTCCTGCGGAAATGTGCTGCACGTTCATGACCTTGTTGACTTTGTCTCAGAGGAAAGTGCAAGGGCAGGCGAGAACGCTTCACGCTATGTCCGTGAGGGCAGACACGCAGGCGGCAGAGAGCTTAGCCTTACAGTCGGAAACGGTGTGCGCTACACAGTTCCCTCGAAGATAAACACTGATGACCTCTCAGACCTTACACACATACGCTTCCGTGTGACGGGTGTTTACAAGAATGTAAGCATAGTAATAAAGTCGGGTGAGACCGAGGTTCTCAGAAGAAAGTCCCGTATCCTTGTCCCGAGTGAAATGCTTGATATTATCCTTAAAAAGGACAAGCTTGAAGCTCTCACCGAGGACATCAACGTATATATCGAGGAGGTGCAGTCATGACTAAGGAGCTTATCTGTATAAACTGTCCTATGGGCTGTATGCTCACGGCAGAGGTAGAAAACGGCGAGGTAATATCTGTCACGGGCAACACCTGCCCGAGAGGCGAGACCTACGCAAAGACCGAGCTTACCGCACCTGTCAGGGTAGTGACCACAACAGCCCTTGCCGATAACGGCAAGCCGATACCCGTAAAAACAAAAGACCCTGTCCCGAAGGACAAGATCTTTGAGGTGGTTGAAGCTATCAAGTCTCTGACCGTGCCGCTGCCCGTAAAAATGGGAGATACCCTACTTGAAAACGCCGCAGGAACAGGAGTCAGGGTTATCGCCTGTCGAAGCTTATAACAAGAAGAGCCGAACTGTACAGCTCGGCTCTTTCTTTATCAGAATGCTTTCTTGTAAATTTCAAGGATAGACTCAACTGTGCAGGGTCTTGGGTTTCCGCCTGTGCAGACATCAGCAAATGCCGACTCTGAAAGTGCCTGCAGATCCTCCTCCTTAACGCCTATCTCGTGAAGCTTCTCGGGGATTCCAACGTCTTTGGAGAGCTGCTTTACAGCGTCAACGGCAGCCTTTCTGTAAGCGTCCTCGTCCATGCCTGTCGTGTCAACGCCCATAGCCTCGGCGATGTACTTGAACTTGTCTCCTGTGTATGGAGCATTGTACTCCATTACATAAGGCAGCAGCACTGCGTTTGCAATTCCGTGAGGTGTATCATAGAAAGCTCCCAGAGGGTGAGCCATTCCGTGAACAACGCCCAGACCAACATTTGAGAAGCCCATTCCTGCCACATACTGACCGAGAGCCATTCCCTCACGGCCTTCGGGGTCATTCTCAACAGCCTTTCTGAGGCTCCTTCCGATTATCTCGATAGCCTTCAGGTGCATCATATCGGTAAGCTCCCATGCAGCCAGTGTGGTGTAGCCCTCGATAGCATGGGTAAGAGCGTCCATACCTGTGGAAGCAGTCAGACCCTTAGGCATAGAGGACATCATATCGCTGTCAACAACAGCAACTATCGGAATGTCATGAGGGTCAACGCATACAAACTTTCTCTTCTTTTCCTCATCTGTGATAACGTAGTTTATAGTTACCTCAGCGGCAGTACCTGCTGTAGTGGGCACTGCGATAATAGGAACGCAGGGCTTCTTTGTGTCAGCTACGCCCTCGAGTGAAACAACGTCTGCAAACTCAGGGTTATTGGTGATGATGCCGATAGCCTTTGCAGTATCCATAGCAGAGCCGCCGCCCACAGCAACGATAGAATCAGCACCTGCCTCAGCAAATACCTCTACACCGTTCTTAACGCAGGCAACTGTCGGGTTAGCCTTAACGTTTGAGAATACCTCAAAGGGTATGCCTGCCTCTGTGAGAAGCTTAGTCACCTTGTCAGTAACACCGAACTTAATAAGATCGGGGTCAGTAACAACGAGTATCTTTTTGAAAGCTCTTTTCTTAGCCTCGGTAACTACCTCTGAGATAGCACCTGCGCCAAAATATGATGTTTCATTGAGTATCATTCTGTTAGCCATAATAGTAATTCCGCCTTTCATATAAATATATTAAAATTATACAACATTAGGCTGCCATTGTCAAGGATTTTTGTGTAAACATCTGCAAAATTTCGGCACATACTCTATGAATATTTTATGTTTGACAATTTTGTAAAAATATATTATAATAGTACTGTCTTTGACAATTTTTCAGAAGGGAAGTATATGAATGACAACAGGACAGATATGTATACTCATAACTATCATTATCTATATGCTGATGATGGTGGTTATAGGTATTGTGTTCTCAAAACGAAACAAAAACGTCGGTGACTTTTATCTCGGCGGAAGAAAGCTCGGACCGATAGTTTCAGCTATGAGTGCCGAGGCCTCGGACATGAGCAGCTATCTTCTTATGGGACTGCCGGGACTTGCTTATTTCTTCGGCTGTGCCGAGGTAGGCTGGACAGTTATAGGCCTTGCGGCAGGAACTTACCTTAACTGGCTGTTCGTAGCAAAAAGGCTGAGAGTTTATTCTCAGAAAACAGGCTCTATCACTATCCCCGATTTCTTTGCAAACCGCTACCGTGACAATAAACGTATTATCATGGGTATTTCGGCAGTGATAATACTTGTGTTCTTCGTGCCGTATACCGCATCGGGCTTCAAGGCCTGCGGAACGCTTTTCAATTCTCTGTTCGGGGTTGACTACCATGCAGCAATGATAATCAGTGCTGTAGTTATTATCGCCTACACCTGCACAGGAGGCTTCCTTGCAGCAAGCTTTACAGACCTTATCCAGAGTATCGTTATGACGACTGCGCTGGCTATCCTTGTAATCTTCGGAGTGAACAAGGCAGGCGGCTTTGACAATGTAGTCAAGAATGCGGAGAGCCTTACAAACTACCTCTCGCTTACCAAAACAGTAACCGAGGACGGCGCCGAAACTACCTTCGGCTTCCTATCGATAGTGTCTACTCTTGCATGGGGACTGGGCTACTTCGGAATGCCCCATATCCTGCTCAGATTTATGGCTATCAGAGATAAGAACGAGGTCAAGACCTCAAGAAGAATTGCATCTGTATGGGTAGTATTTGCAATGGGTGTCGCAGTATTCATCGGTATCATCGGAAATGCCCTTACAGCTAACGGCACTATCGTAAAGCTAAAGTCCGCTTCCGATGCAGAGACTATAGTTCTTAAAATTGCCGAGTACATGGGAGAACACGGAGTTGCCCTTGCACTTATCGGCGGAATCATCTTCGCAGGAGTGCTTGCCTGCACTATGTCTACCTCGGATTCGCAGCTTCTTGCAGCATCGTCCAGTATGTCCGAGAACATCTTCAAGGGCGTTTTCAGAATGAAGATCTCAGACAAGGCATCAATGCTTATCGCAAGAGGAGTTCTTGTAGTTATCGCAGTTCTCGGAGTTATCCTTGCATGGGACCCAAACAGCTCGGTATTCAGAGTGGTTTCCTTTGCATGGGCAGGCTTCGGCGCAACCTTCGGTCCTCTTATGCTATGCGCACTTTTCTGGAAGCGTTCAAACAAGTACGGTGCCATAGCAGGCATGGTCGCAGGCGGCGTGATGGTATTCGTATGGAAGTTCAAGATAGCGCCTATGGGCGGTGTCCTGGCTATATATGAGCTTCTGCCCGCATTTGTTGTGGCTTCGGTATGCATCGTGGTCGTATCACTGCTGACTTCAAAGCCCGAACAGGAGGTCATTGACGAGTATGACTCGGTAGGACATGAACTGCACGGCTGATACGTGATATAATATTGACATCGACGGGAGAACTGCGCTGTCCGCAAGGGCGGCGTGGGGCTCCTGTTTTTTGTTATCCCGCACACTGAACAGCGTTTTCATAGGGCAACGATAGCCGACTGTATTCTTTTCCCCCGCCGCAGGCAAATGCGTGAACGCATGGAAAAGAATACGTTATAATAAAATATGGTTATCCCGCTGACACACCACACTAAACAGCCTTTCAGCGGGCATTAACAATAGTTGGCGGTTTTCTCTCCC
>DGRP01000050.1 GCA_002391065.1 Ruminococcus sp. UBA4385
TTAAAAGAACTTTTGCAACAAGCAGAAGCAGGAGAACAAAGTCTCCTGCTTCTTCGTTATAAAAGCTAAAGTGGATCAGCTTTTTCACATATATCAGAGTACCACTGGCACTCGCCGCAGACATCGTGAAGCCTGCCTTTTGAAAGTATCTCATCACCGACCGTCGAGGACAGCTCCTTCCATGTGATAGTGTCACCCTCGTGAAGCCCTGTGAGACTAAGCACAGCCTTGTCAAAGCCTCTTACCTTGTCGGCTGAACTGCAGCTCCCGAGCACATTATGCGGACAGGCTGAGCAGATTTCGTCACAGCTGAGCGACAAAGTCAGAGGGCTGTTTTCCAGTACTGCAATGACAGCTTTCATGTTTCTGACAAAATTCTCTGAATAGCCCTTGCCCTCAAAAAAGTGAATGCAGAGTGCGTGGTGGGGTCGAAGATTCATAGCTTTATCCTTTTTTTCAGGGCCTCAGAGAGGAAAAATGCAAGTGCAAGCTTTATAAGGTCGGGAATAATAAACGGTGTTACGCACATTCCGAGTGCTGCTCCGAGACCTATGCTCTCAACCTTTTTGGAGTATACTATTATGAACCACACCGTTCCGAATGCATAGCACACTGCCAGCCCGACAACAAGTGCGATAAGCTTTATAACAAAATGCGTGCCGATAAGCTTTTCGGCAGCCCAGTAGATAAGGGCTGTAAAAATAAATCCGATTATATATCCGCCTGTCATTCCGAAAAGCACTCCCAGACCGCCCGAAAACTCCGCAAACACGGGCACACCGACTGCTCCTAAAAGTATGTAGGTGAGCACTGCGAACAAGCCCCTTCTTCCGCCAAGCATAAGCATTGTGATGAAAACCGCAAAGGTCTGCATTGTAAACGGAACTGTAGTAGGTATCGCTATCCACGAGCACACCGCTGTCAAAGCTGCGAACATTGCTATGTAGGCAAGCTCTATAGTCTTAAAAGATGATCTGTTGTTTACTGTCTGTACACTCATATCAATACTTCCTTTCGGTAAACATTATAGCACATCAAAAATAAATTGTCAACTTGTTTTTGGAAATTTCGGTTGACAATCAAAGCTCTTTACATTTTGAGCAAACTGTGCTATAATAACTATATATGTACCAAAGAAAGGACAATGATCTTGATATACTTAGATAATGCAGCGACTACAGCTCCGTGCAAGGAGGCTGTAGCTGCTGTAAACAAGGGTCTGGAGTTTTTCGGAAATCCATCTTCTCTTCACAGGCTGGGGCTTGATGCGGAGCTTCTTGTGACAACTGCAAGGGAGACTATCGCTGAGTCTATAGGAGCTGAAAGCTCGGAGATATACTTTACTTCGGGCGCTACCGAGAGCAGCAACACGGCGATTTTCGGAGCGTTCAAGGCTCACGGAAAGAGAAAGAACAAGCTTATAATTTCCTCGGTCGAGCACCCTGCGACGGCAAATCCTGCACTGCAGCTTGAGGAGCAGGGCTGTGAGGTGGTGCGTATCCCGCCACGTGAGGACGGACGATTCTACGCCGAGGACTTTATAAACGCCGCCGATGAGAATACCTTTCTTATCAGCGTGATGTATGTAAATAACGAGACAGGCTATATTCTGCCTGTGCAGGAGATATTCACAGGGGTAAAGAGGAAATATCCTCAGATACTCACTCACTGCGACTGCGTGCAAGGATATATGAAGCTTCCCGTCAAGGTAAAAAAGCTCGGTGCGGATATGATGTCGCTCAGCGGCCACAAGATACACGCTCCGAAAGGGATAGGCGCTTTGTATCTTAAAAAGGGAGTACACCTGCCCTCGCTGATCTTCGGCGGCGGACAGGAATCGGGCTTTCGGTCGGGCACGGAGAGTGTGCCGCTGATAGCAGGCTTTGGGGCAGCAGTTGAAAAGCTGTCACCTACTGTGAACAGCAGATATAAGAAAGTTTCAGCTCTGCGTGACTATCTTATTAAGCGCTGTGATGAGGAGGACATAATCGTAAATTCACTGCCCGATGCCTCGCCCTATGTTGTGAGCATAGCGGTAGAAAACCTCAAATCCGAGGTTCTTCTTCACTATCTGGAGAAGAAGGAGATCTATGTGTCCTCGGGCTCTGCCTGCTCAAAGGGTAAGAAAAGCTCGGTGCTCGGAGAGTTCGGACATTCGGCGGTCAGCGATGTTACGCTCAGGATAAGCTTCTCTTCGGAGAACTCGGAAGCTGACATAGACAGCCTGATATCCGAAATAAACAACGCTCGCAGTGAGCTTGCGAAACTGAAGAAATAAGAGGAGATATAATGAAGGAAATAATTCTTTGTAAGTACGGAGAGATAGCCCTGAAAGGACTTAATAAGTCAAGCTTTGAGGGCATGATGACTAAGAGCGTGAAGTACAGGCTCAAAAAGCTGGGAGAGTTCAATATTTTCCGTTCGCAGTCAACACTATATGTCGAGCCCCTTGATGAGGATATCGACGTTGATGAGGTGGTGGACAGGCTCTCAAAGGTGTTTGGTATAGTCAAGCTCTGCAGGTGCGGAGTGTATGAAAAGGACATGGAGGTTATCCTCAGGGAGGGTCCCGAATATCTGGCTGAACAGTTAGAGAACGCAAGGACATTTAAGGTCGAGGCGAAGAGGTCTGATAAGCGCTTCCCGATGAAGTCGCCTGAGATATGTGCCGAAATGGGCGGAGCAGTTCTTGATAAATTTCCGCACCTTAAAGTAGATGTGCATAACCCCGATGTGACGGTAGTGGTCGAGATAAGAGAGGAAAAGGCCTTTGTTCATGCAGGTCAGCAGGACGGTGCAGGCGGTCTGCCTGTGGGCTCAAGCGGAAAGGCAATGCTGCTTTTGTCGGGCGGAATTGACTCTCCTGTGGCAGGCTACATGATAGCAAGAAGAGGCGCTAAGGTCTCGGCAATACATTTTGAAGCACCGCCCTATACCTCGGACAGGGCAAGAATGAAGGTTGAAAAGCTTGCGAAGATAATCTCAGCCTACTGCGGAGAGATAGACTTCTACTGTGTGCCCTTCACTAAAATTCAGGAGCTTCTGCGTGATAACTGCCCCGAGGAGTTCTTTACAATACTTATGAGAAGGCTTATGATGGAGATAGCTCAGCGCATCTGCGAGAGAGAGGGTATACAGGCGCTCGTTACGGGCGAGAGCCTCGGGCAGGTGGCAAGCCAGACCATGTACGCGATGGTATGTACAGACGCAGTTTGCAGGCTCCCCGTGTTCAGACCGTGTATAGGACTGGATAAGTCGGAAATTGTCGAAACTGCAAGAAAAATCGACACTTTTGATACCTCTATTCTCCCGTATGAGGACTGCTGTACGGTGTTTACTCCCAAGCACCCGAGGACAAAGCCCAAGCTTGCCGAGGTCGAAAAAGCACAGGAGAGCTTCGACTGGGAGCCCTATATAAAGGAAGCTGTTGAGAATACTTCTGTCAGCTGGATAAAAACATACTGATCAGGTTTGATTTGCAAACCTTGTCGATTTAACAAATTGTACAAAAGAGAGCTTCTTTCTATGTGCAAAGTGTAGAAAAAGGAGGTCGGAGCAGTGGGCGGATTTGCGGAGACCGACAAAGTGATAGCTCAAAGTATTGACAGTATCGCTCGCAGTGTAGTAAAATATATGTCAGAGAATGGGCTTACTATGTGTACGGCTGAAAGCTGTACAGGCGGAATGATAATGGAGACCGTCACAGGTGTGTCAGGGGCTTCAAAAATGTTCTGCGGGGGGCTTTGCTCTTATACCGAGGAGATAAAAATGAAGCTTCTCGGTGTGAAAAAATCAACGCTTGAAGAGCATACAGTCTATTCGGCCGAGACCGCTTCCGAAATGAGCGCCGGAGCGCTGAAGCTCTTCGGCTGTGACCTTGCCTGTGCAGTAACAGGGGTCGCAGGGCCCGGAGATGACCTCGGAACTTCGGAAGGGACAGTTTATGTGTCGGTCAGAAACCGTGAGAGGGAAGTATCGAAGACTCTCAGACTGTATGAGGAATATGAAAAACTGGACAGAAATAAGATACGTTCATTGACAGTGCTCAGAACGCTTGAGACAGTGCTTGAGCTTTATGAGACACAAAAAGAGAGGTAAGATTATGTCTATGGCTAATGAAGCAGTTGATCTGTCCGAGAAGGACGAGACAAACTTTTTTATAAGAGTACTTAAATATTTTATTCCGTGGAAGGGCGATGCCGCAGCAGAGGTTGTCAGAAAGATCGTGTTTATGGGCTCGATCGCTGTGTTCTGCTTCTCGCTGGGAAAGCTCTCGGATTTCCTGAAGGCTGACGAAGAGGATCAGACCTATATGCAGGAGATCGTCAGCTACGAGCCGAACTTCACTGACGATATTGACAGAACCCAGAAGGGCGGAGTTGATGACATCGACGCCGATAACCCCGAGGCCTCTGTAAAGCACAGAGAAATTCAGGATTGGGCTAAGAAGCTTCTGGAGCGTAATGAAGATGTTGTAGGCTGGATAAAGATACCGGGCTTCTGCAACAGCAACGGCGATGAGTACATCAATTTCCCTGTGCTGCAGGGCGAGGACAACGAGTATTATCTGTACAAAAATCTGGACAAACAGTACTATGAATCGGGAAGCATATATGCTGACGCATGGGCAACGATCACTCCCGAGGAGCAGTCAGACAATATAACGATTTACGGTCACCACATGAGGTACCTCGGAACATCGTTTACTCACCTTACCGAGTACAAGAAGGGTCTGGACTTCATGAAGAAGTACCCTGTGATCGAGTTCAATACTATCTATGAGTCGGGCGCAAAGTACGTTATAGTCGGCGTGTTCTGCGCAAATATCTATGAGAGTCAGGACGAGGGCAATGTGTTCGAGTACTGGACTACAAGATACTTTGACGATTCGGATTACAAGTTTGAGGACTGGATAAGCGAGGTAAGAAAGCGCTCATGGTACTCAAATGATATTGAGTGTACCGAGGACGACAAGTACATCTCGCTTTCGACCTGTACGAATGAGACCTCAGACCTCAGGTGGGTCATTGTAGCTAAGAAGATGACCGCCGAGGATAACCTTGACCTTATAGTTGAATCCTATAAGGATAAGGATAACAAGGATATCTATTTCCCGAAATGCTGGAGAGACCTTTACGGCAACAATAAAAAGTACTTCGGCTGGGATTACTGATATGCTGAAAGCGCCAGAGAGGCGTTTATATAGAGCAGAGCGTTCTCATACACGGTCTGCGGAAGGCTCGGGAGAGTCTTCGGAAAGGTATATGTGATATAATGAAGCAGAAAAGATCTGGGGGCAGGCTGCCCTTCAGTAAAGCAGGGATCTCTGTGCTGGGCTTTATGATGACAGCAATGGCTATCTGTTCTGTTTGTGTACTCTCCTTCGGAGAGAAGGGCGGAGAGCTTAGGAACGATACTGCATCTGCAACAACTGCCGCAAAGGCAGCCGCAGAGACCGGGAGTGATGAGACAGTCGATACCGTAGAATGGAGAAAAGCAGGTGTCGATGAGTATGAGCTGACAGAGGTAAAGAAAGAAGCCTCTGAAAAGACAACAAAGACAAAACAGAATATTACCCTCGTTTCAGACGAGACTACTGAACTCAGAACCGAGAAGAGCACAAAATCCGATGTGCTGGCTGTTATAGGAAGCGGTGAGATGCTTAAAGCGTCGGCGAAGTCGGGAGAGTGGTACAAGGTAAGCTATGCAGGTCGGGAGGGCTATGTTCAGGCTAAGTGCTTCACTGTTTATGATAAGGGTGAAAGCAAGGCTCAGAAGGCCGGGAAGGTCGAAACCGAGGAGCATAAGCTTGAAGCTGACAGAGAGGCTCAGACGATCGAGCATGACAGGATCACAGGCGGATTGGGAGTAAGCTATACAAAGGCTGAGTTCGATATGCTGTCCGTAGTGGTCGAGCACGAGGTAGGCTACTGCTCCGATGAGAGCAAGCTTGCAGTTGCAAATGTTATCCTCAACCGTGTTAAGTCGCAGGACTTCCCCGATACTATTGAGGGTGTGCTTACAGCACCAAATCAGTTTACCGCAGTGAGCGTTTACTACAACGGCACATGGCAGGCAAGCGAAAGCACAAGAGACTGCGTTCAGAGAGCACTCGACGGCGAGGACAATACTAACGGTGCAGTGTATTATTATGCGCCTCAGTACTGCAGCGGAAGCACTGCTCAGTGGTTTGAGAGCCTTACCCTCTGCCTTGAGGTTGACGGACAGAGATATTTTAAGTAATGCACAAATAAGGCTCGTGTTATATAATTTGATTTGTGAAAAATGACAAAAAGTCGGGACGTGTTCATTATATGTCTTGACTTTTTTTTTGTATTTGATAAACTTATATTAGATGTGTTTAAAATAATAAGGAGTATAGAATGAGTCTTAGCAAGAAAACAAAAGTTGTGATAGCCTCAGCGGCTGCGGTGATTGCAGTCGGGGGCGGTGCAGGTACGTTCCTGCTGAGCAGACAGAGTGTCTCAAAGGCGGAGACAAGTATGCTGTATAATACCCGTAAGAGCGACGATTCAAGCGCTGCAGTGAACGATGATTCAAGCCTTGCACAGGTCGTTCCCGAGGTCAGTGCCGAGCCCGAAAAGCTCAGCTTTGTTACCTTTAAGAAAGCTCCGCTTGATGTCTACGATATGAGCTACACCAAGGCGGTCACTGCTGAGAAAAAGGCGCAGGATCCAAACGACTTTACGGTTGAATTCCCGAAGGACGAAGACGAGTACTATGATATACATAATGACCCTCTGGGCTTTACCTCAACGAGGAGCATAGCGGGGGAGTTCTATACAGTACATGATATACATACCGATACGGTGGTTACAATGAACGCTCATGAGCTTATCTGCTCGGCTGTTTACAGTGAGATAGGCGACGGCTGGGGCGAGGAAGCCATAAAGGCGCAGGCGGTAGCTGCCTACACTTGTCTGAGATTCAATGCCGAGCACGGCATACTTGAGACAGTGGGAATAAAGAGAAACTATACCTCGACTATAGAGAACTGCGTGAGTGCGGTTGAGGGTCAGGTGCTTCTGTATGACGGGGAGATAATTAATGCGGTGTATTCTGCATCGACAGCAGGATATTCAACTGCCAGCCGTGATATATGGGGCGGAGATTATCCGTATCTTCAGAGAGTAAGAAGCGTTTATGACTCCAAGGACCCGAACTGGGGCGTGCCTACAACTAAAAGCAAAGCCGAGGTTAAGAGCATTCTTGAGAAAAAGGTCGGCTTTATGCTTTCTGATGATGTTACCAAGTGGTTTACGATAACGTCGGCTTTCAGCGGAAAGTATATCAGAACTATTACGATTACAGGCAATGCAGGTCAGACTGCAAATATCTCAGGCGAGGATATGTGCAGCCTTTTCGGGCTTAAATCCCTTGCTATGGATATAAGCTTCAAGGACGGCACGTTTACCTTCAAGACCTACGGCTGGGGTCACGGTGCAGGAATGAGCCAGTGGGGCTGCTGCTACTACGCAGACGCAGGCTGGACCTACGATCAGATACTTTCACACTACTATGTGAATACAAGTCTGGCGCTTTCATCGTATTATACGCAGTCATCGGAGCCGACACAGACTGATACAAGCTCTTCTGACGGTACTGAGATACCTCAGAATACTCCTCAGAACACACCTTCTGAAAATCCTCAGTCTGAAATCAGGACGGGCGAGCCTGAAAGCACAGAGCCTGCTCCGCAGACAGACCCCGTCACACCTGAGCCGACTCAGGAACAGCCTGCTCAGGATAACAGTATTACAGAACAAACATTATCTTAAGGCAACACCGCACGACCCCTGTGCATCAGATGCGCCGTCCAGATTTTTGTCAGATTGCCTAAATTCGACGCAGGCTTGCTGACGCAAGTCAAGGAGAATTTGG
>DGRP01000081.1 GCA_002391065.1 Ruminococcus sp. UBA4385
GGGAGGACGGTCACTGGGTAGAGACCAAGCCTATGGAAATAAAAAGAGAGTTTAACTTCAAGGGTGTCGGAATGAAGGATATGTATCTTCTGCACCACGAGGAGATAGAGTCTCTCGCAAAGAATATCCCGGGCATCAAGAGAATACGCTTCTTTATGACCTTCGGACAGAGCTATCTTACTCACATGAACTGCCTGCAGAACGTAGGAATGCTCTCGACTGTGCCCGTTGAGTTTGAGGGGCACGAGATAGTGCCTATCAAGTTTCTGAAGGCTCTGCTTCCCGACCCTGCTTCACTCGGTCCGAGAACTGTCGGCAAAACAAACATCGGCTGTATATTCACAGGCATTAAGGACGGCAAGGAAAAGAGCATTTATATCTACAATATCTGCGACCATCAGGAGTGCTACAAGGAGACAGGCGCTCAGGCTGTAAGCTACACTACGGGAGTTCCTGCAATGATAGGTACAGCTATGGTTGCCGGCGGCACATGGAGCAAGGCAGGCGTTTTCAACGTTGAGGAGTTCGACCCCGACCCGTTTATGGAAGCTCTGAACAAGTACGGTCTGCCCTGGGAGGTAGACGAGAACCCCGTTATGGTGGACTAAATGCAAAAGCTTATACACCCCGTTTTCAGGGAGATAAATACGCCCTGCTATGTTGTTGACGAGGGCGCACTGAAACGAAATCTTGAGATACTCGACAGCGTGAGAAAGAGAACAGGCTGTAAAATACTGCTTGCACAGAAGGCCTTTTCGATGTTTTCGCTCTATCCGCTTATCTCACAGTACCTTGACGGAACTACCGCAAGCGGCCTTTATGAGGCAAGGCTCGGCAGAGAGGAGTTTGAAGGCGAGGTACACGTTTTCTCGCCTGCCTACAAGAGCAGCGAGATCAAGGAACTTGCAGAGATCTCTGACCATATCGTGTTCAACTCCGTGGCTCAGCTTTACAAGCACGCAGATAACTGCGGCAGGGCTCACAGAGGGCTCAGGATAAACCCCGAGTGCTCCACTCAGGACGAGCCTATCTATGACCCCTGTGCCTTTGGCTCAAGGCTCGGTGTCACGCTGTCTGCACTTGATGAAAAGGCGCTCTCGCTAATTGACAGTCTGCATTTTCACACGCTATGCGAACAGGGCGCCGATGCTCTGGAGATCACCCTCAGAGCAGTTGAAGAGAAGTTCGGGAAGTACCTTAAAAAAATGAAATGGGTAAACTTCGGCGGAGGCCACCATATTACCCGAAAGGACTACGATGCGGAGCTTCTTATCAGGCTGGTTTCGGACTTTCAGCAGAAGTACGGAGTGCAGGTCTACCTTGAACCCGGCGAGGCAATAGCACTGAACGCAGGCTATCTCATCACCGAGGTCATGGACATTGTGCATAACGGCATTGATATTGCAGTGCTTGACGCTTCTGCTGCCTGCCATATGCCCGATGTGCTCGAAATGCCCTACCGCCCTCCCCTTTTTGGCTCGGGAGTTCGTGGCGAGAAGAAATATGACTACAGACTGTCCTCACGCACCTGCCTTGCGGGCGACATAATAGGCGATTACAGCTTTGACAGCCCTCTGGAGATCGGAGACAGGCTCTGCTTTGAGGATATGGCTATATATTCAATGGTGAAAAACAACACCTTCAACGGTATGCCTCTGCCCGATATTGCCGTTCTGCACGAGAACGGTCAGTTTGAGCTTATCAAGCGCTTCGGTTATGAGGATTTTAAGGAGAGATTGTCATGATACCTGAAGGCTTTCATATGCCTGCGGAGTTCGAGCCGCACTCGGCGACTATAATAGTTTTCCCTGAAAGAGAGGGCTCATGGACATATAAGGCTGAGCCTGCGCAGAGGGTATTCGCCGGGATAATAAGAAAGCTTGCCAAAGCGGAGACAGTCTACGTTATAGTCAATGAAAGAACAAGGCCTAAAGCGCAAAAGCTTCTTGACGGCGTGGAAAATATTATCCTCATGGACATCGACACCGATGACGCATGGGCAAGGGATATTGCTCCGACCTTTGTAAGAAAGGGCGATACTGTCTGCGGTATCAACTGGGAGTTCAATGCCTGGGGCGGAGAATATGACGGTCTTTACGCTCACTGGGAGCGTGACAACGCTATGGCGAAAGCCTTCTGCGAAAAGGCAGGTTTTGACTGCTTTGACGCAAGCCCCTTTGTTTTAGAGGGCGGCTCTGTACACTCAAACGGAAAGGGCACGCTCCTTGTGACAGAGAGCTGTCTTTTAAGCCAAGGCAGAAACCCCTCGCTTTCAAAAGCTGAGATAGAGGACAGGCTGAAAGCTTACCTCGGGGCAGAGCGTGTTATCTGGCTGCCTTACGGCATCTACAATGATGAAACTAACGAGCACGTTGATAACGTCTGTGCATTCATAAGCGAGAACGAGGTCGTCCTTGCGTGGACAGATGATAAGAATGACCCTCAGTATGCAATGTCGCTGGCTGACCTTGAAGTGCTTGAAAAAGAGGGTATAACTGTTCATAAGCTGCCCGTTCCCGATGTTCCCGTAAGGATAACCCGGCACGACCTTGACGGCTTTGTGTTTGAGGAGGGCGAGGACACCCGTGAGGCAGGCGAACGGCTTGCCGCAAGCTATGTGAACTTCTATTTTGCAAACGGTATGGTGCTTCTTCCGCAGTTCGGCGGTGAAAACGAAGAAAGCGACAAGCGTGCCGTTCAGATAATGAGAAAGCTGTGTCCCGACCGTGAGACAGTGCCTATAGCTGCGAGAGAGATAATCGTCGGCGGCGGCAATATCCACTGCATAACACAGCAGATCCCGAAGGGAGAGAAATAAATGGCTGAAATTACAGTTGCTGCCGTTCAGATGAACTGCGGCAGAGATGTTCAGGATAATATACAGCACGCCGACAGCCTTGTTCGATCGGCTGCCAAAAAGGGCGCACAGATAATTCTTCTGCCCGAGCTTTTTGAAAGGCAGTACTTCTGTCAGGAACGAAGATATGAGTACTATGCCTTTGCAAAGCCTGTCTCGGAGAATGACGCTGTGCAGCACTTTGCAAAGCTTGCAAAGGAGCTTCAGGTCGTCCTTCCGATCAGCTTTTATGAGCGTGACGGAAATGTGCTCTACAATTCGGCAGCTGTCATCGACGCAGACGGAAGCCTGCTCGGTGTTTACAGAAAAACACATATCCCCGATGACCACTACTATCAGGAGAAATTCTACTTCACCCCCGGAAACACAGGCTTTATGGTCTGGAATACTCGCTTCGGGCGGATAGGGGTCGGCATCTGCTGGGATCAGTGGTTCCCCGAGGCTGCAAGGGCTATGGCAATAATGGGAGCACAGCTTCTTCTCTACCCGACGGCTATCGGCTCTGAGCCTATTCTCGAAACCGACAGTATGCCTCACTGGAGAAGAACAATGCAGGGACACGCTGCTGCAAATGTAGTTCCCGTGATAGCTGCAAACCGCTACGGACTTGAATCTGTCGAGCCCTGCGATGAAAACGGCGGTCAGAGATCTGCCCTGCAGTTTTACGGCTCGTCATTTATCACAGATGAAACAGGTGAGCTGATCGTTCAGGCGGAAAGGTCGGGAGACAGTGTAATTACCGCAAAGCTCAATCTTGAACAGGCCGACAAGGCAAGGCTTGAATGGGGGCTCTTCCGTGACCGCAGGCCCGAGTGCTACGGTATAATATCAGAATAATGATCAGAAAAGTCCGCAGAGCGTATCTGCGGACTTTTTCTTATGCTTTCTTATTATGCTTTTTCAACATCAAGCTCTACCTTGTCACGGATTATTTTCCTTGTGGAGGTCTTGATAAATGGGTTCTTTCTGATTACAAGCTTAACAAGCTGACGGTAGGTAGGCTGATCCTTGTTATAGTCATCAAGCACCTTCTGCAGTGCCTCACGGAGCTCCTCCTCAGTCATTTTTGAAGCGATCTCCGCCTCAGGGAAAATTCTAGCTGTCAGTGCGTTATTTTCACCTGTGATAATAACCTCACTGACTATCGGAGCAAGCGATATTTTGGTTTCTATCTCCTCGGGTGAGATATTCTCGCCGTTTGAAAGAATGATAAGATTCTTTACTCTTCCGTTTATGTACAGGAAGCCGTCCTCATCAATATAGCCCTTATCGCCTGTGTGGAGCCAGCCGTCTTTAAGAGCTTCCTCAGTCTCCTTGTCCATATTATAGTAGCCTGTCATAACGCTGGTGCTGCGGACAAGTATCTCTCCGTTTTCAAACTTTATCTCAACGTTCGGAAGCGGCTTTCCTACAGAGCCTGCCTTATAGCAGCCCTCGGTATTTGTACTGATAACAGGTGAGCACTCGCTCATTCCATAGCCCTCAAGAACCAAAACTCCGTACTTTGCAAACTCATCAATATAGAACGGGTCAAGGTGAGCGCCGCCCGTGTAAACTCTCTTGAGTCTGCCTCCGAAGACCTTTTCCCTGACCTCCTCGGGGCTCATTTTAGCAGCTGCGACTCTCATACGCTTGTAGATAGTCTCAAGCATAAGCGGTACCATCAGCATTACATGGGGCTTAAATACCGACAGATTCTTTACAAGATGCATAAGCGAATCATTAATGCAGATAACAGCACCCATCTGGAAGCCCTGAAGCCAGTCCATTACTAAGCAGTAAGCATGATGTACGGGAAGAACGCTCATAAATACAACACCGGGCTTCGGCCCGATAGAGAGAGCCTCAACATTTGAATACAGATTCTTCTGCAGGAGCATTACACCCTTGCTCTTACCCGTAGTTCCCGAGGTGTAGATTATCATTGCAACGTCATCTTCCTCAGGACCTTCGCTGTCTGCTCCGCCCTCGCCTGCTTTACAGAGGTCCTCAATGCTCTCCGTGCCTTCTGCGGCTTCCTCGGCAAGTGTCCAGAACTGCTTTACATTCGGACAGTTCTTCTTAATTGGCTCAACCAGTGCCGCAAACTTGGGGTCAATGAAAAGAGCCTCTGTGTTTGAACGGTTGAGAAGGTCTATTATATCCTCATGTGCAAGTGCTGCATCTATCGGGATAACGGTATTCTTTCCTGTGATAGAGCCGAAATAAGCCTCTACCCATTCAACTGAGCTCACACCCAGCAGTGCAATATGCTTTCCCGAAAAGCCCTCGGCAAGTATGCCCTTTCTTACAGCTGTTATCTTCTCCCCGAGCTTTCCGTAGCTTTTCTCGGCTACAGTGCCCTTATCAAGCCAGCGTACAGCAGGATCGGAAGAAAATAAGCTCTCTGCCTTATCCCAGAGTGAACGTATCGTTTTTTTCATATTCTCTCCCCCGATCAGTCAATATTGTCTTTAAGAAACTCAATAGCGTCGCCTACAGTACGCATATTTGAAAGCTTCTGCTCATCTTCTCCGAGGTCAAACTCTATATCGAACTCGTCCTCGAGGTCGCCGAGAAAGGTCATAAGGTCAAGCGAGCTGAACCCGAGGTCATCTCTGAAGCTCATATCATCGGTAATATCCTCAGCAGCCAATGTGCAGTAGTTTGAAACGATTTCCTTGAATTTTTCTTCCATAATAATACTCCTTTCGCTCTTAAACCATGTCCATTATCTCAGCAAGAGTGCGGTTGGGCTCCTCTATGCCTCTGAACATAATACGCATCATATAGTAATAAAGAACCTCCATATCCTTCTCTTCAAGACATACCGTCTGGTAATGATAAGAGAAGTTGAGCCTTCCGTCATTAAGGTGCGAAACCGTAAGATACATCTTCTTTGTAGCGGCACCGTTAGCAAACCACTTTACGTGCAGCGGCACCTTTTTCAGTGCAGGTGCGGCAGGCAGCGGAAGCGGCGGCTGATATGTAAGATAGCAGCTCACATAGGTTGTATCATCGGGAGTGTTGTAGCGGCGCTTCATTTCAGCTCTGATAAGCTCAGGGTCATAGCCGCCGTTCATATAAATGCGGTTCTGGAGATTCTGTATCTTCCTTGCGGCATCTATAAAGGTCGTATCTCCCGAAAGCACCGTTCTGCACGGGAAGCATATCGTTCTGCTTCCGCCTGAGGTCTGCTCGTCCATAGTGGAGCGTCTGGAAATAAAGTTCTCGATCGTTATATCCTCCTGACCGTTATTCACCTTTGAGAGATAAGTTCTAAGCACCAGCAGGAAAAGATTTGTAGGAGATATCTGCTTTTCCATGCAGAAATCTATCACCCTTCTTGCGCTGTCAGCTTCAAGCCTGTAGTCCTTTACAGCCACAAAGAGCTTCTTTCTCTCTATATCCGCTGCACGCAGCTTAGGATTTTTATGACGTTTTCTCGCCTTCTCCAACGGTGCAGGCCCTTGAATGTCAGAATAAAGCGGCTCGCCGTTCAGCTCCAGGTCCTCGTCCCAGAGCTTCTTTGCCTTTGCAAGTCTCTTAGGATTGGAAGCCTTTTTAAGGTCAGACTGCAGCACTGTCTCATAATCGGCAAGGTCGGCAGGATACTCCGTATCAAAAGCGTAATAGCCGTACAGCTGAAGTATATCTCCCACCATTACAGCCACACCCACCGAATCTATCAGTCTGTGGTCAATGTGCGCAAAAAAGCCTCTGTAGCCGTCAGGCAGCTTCACAAGGCGGAACTCACACATCGGAATATCGTCACCGTCAAAGGTCTCATAAGCCCACTGCTGCATAACAGCATCGGCAGCCTCCATAGTCATATCCGACAAATCCCTGAACTCAGGCTCTTCATCGGAAGGCTCAGCAAGGTACTGCTTTATCTCTCCGTTCTTATCGGGCTTCGTGAAGCGCACCCTCAGGCAGCCATAGCGCTCGGTCTCCAGCCTGAGACACTTTTTCAGTATCTCATAATCAAGCTCAAACTTAAACGCAGCCACTATGCTCAGTCCTGCGACCTGCTGTGTCTTGTAGCTTCTTATCCAGCGGTAGTGCATATTCTGCGCTGCCGTAAGCAAATATTTTTCCGGCATCTTTTCCCCCATATGTCTCAAGCCATAATTTAACGGCTTAATTATACTCTAAATAAAATCTTATGTCAACCAAAACCGGCCATTTTTCGCCCATTTTACGCAAATTCCGTAAATTTACAACAAAAAAAATCTGTTCCAGAGCTCTCCTTTTGACAACACACGGTCATTCTTGCCTTAACAGTGTCGAACAGACTTAGTCGGGGCTTTTTTTCTGTTCGTGAAAATGTACCTTGCAAAAATATTCTTTTTGTGCTATACTTTTTATAAAGATATCAGCAGCAGAAAGAAGGTTTACTATGGTACACATCAAAACTCCCGAGCTCGACCCTTCGGATTTTGTTGTGCTTGCGGATTATGTTCCGAATATTATTCAGGAGATACGCTATTACACAACCTACAATTTTATAGGCGACCGTATCGACGGCTACGAAGAGCCCTGCGCTCTTGCAACTATTGAGATGGCAAGAGCTCTTAAATCAGCGGCAAATGAGCTTCTGGTCAAGGGCTATAGAATGAAAATCTTCGACACCTACCGTCCTGCAAGAGCTGTAAAGCACTTTGTCCTATGGGGAATTGAGGATCAGGATATACGCATGAAGCCCTACTTCTATCCCG
>DGRP01000051.1 GCA_002391065.1 Ruminococcus sp. UBA4385
AGGAGTTGTGCGGTATTGCCTATAAAAACGGTACTGTTATCAGTACCGTTTCTGCTTTATATAACGCCTCTTGAATAAAGCCCGAAGGTTACGTTCCGGGGCTTGGCTGACGAGGTGCCGCCCCTGTATGCCGAGATGATGTCTGCTATCTCCTCGGGGGTCTCTCCGGTGAAGTCAAGGAGAAGAAAGTCGGCGCCTCTGAACCGGGACAGCCTGTCGGCGATATATAGAATATCGCTGTTGAGTATCTCTGTGTAGCCGTGCTTTTTCGTGCAGAGGACAGGCATCTGACGCTTGGTGCGGTCGGTGATGTGTCCTGTGCAGTGCTCACAGCCGAGCTGCTGTTTTATCGGGCAGTTGACTGTCAGCATAAGCGGAAGCCTGCCGTAAGCATACACTCCGAAGCGGTTTGTGTGCCTGAGTGCCTCTATCTGTGCTGCGGTCAGCTCGGGTGAGATAACGCAGTCCTCAGCGCCCATTTTGTGAGCCTCAGCGAGTGCATAGCTGTTAGCTATATTGAGAGTAAAGTCGGTATGCAGGGTGAAGCCCTCTTCACGGGCGAGAGTGAAATGCCCGATGTTTTCTCCGAGCATCTGTGTTATGCCAAAGGTTCTGATCTCTCTCAGCTTTTTGCAGATACCCTCCTCGTCAAAGGTAAACCTCGGCATAGTGACAGCAAGCTTTTCTATGGGGATAAGCTCTGCCGCCCTGTCAATGAGGTCTATCGGGACGCAGACAAGCTCAAGTCCCTCAGTATCAAGGCCTTTGAGCTGTGAGAGCGTTCTGACCTTTATGCGAAGGCTCTGCTTTTTCTGCCTTGGTATCTCTGTGAGCGCAGGAAGCTCAGCCTGCTTTTTATGGGTACGGGTGCCGGCATCTGCCCTTGCCTTGTCAAGAAGCTCTACAGCTTCACGCCTTATCTCTCCCAGCTTTGCAGGTGACAGCGCCAGCCCCTCGCCGAGCTCACAGGTGAAGCTTTCGGGCTCGTAAATAGTTCCCCCGAATTTCAGAAGTCTGCTCTTTACAAAGTCCTCGTCCCAGGGCTTCGTTTTTGCCGCTTCCGGCAGGTCGGAGTAAGCCGTCACTGATATTTCGTTTTCATCGGTAAGAGTAAGGCTCATAGGCTCATCGCTTACAAAGCGAAGCTTCACTTTTATGCGGCTTCGTTTTTCGTCACGGCGGTAAAGCTCGTGAATTGAGGGCAGTACCCTTGCTGCAGCAGCAGCGTCTTCGTCGGTGCGCCTGCCGAACATCTCTTTGCCTGTTTTGTGACGGTAGTATCCGTCAGTGAAGCCGCTTCTTGAAAAGACGGTCTCCAGCGTGCTGAGGTCATAGGGCTCGCCGTTCTGAGCCTTTTTGCAGGAGCTTACCGCCATAGCAACATACTCGGGTCGCTTCATTCTGCCCTCTATTTTGAAGGAGGACACTCCTGCCTGTTCAAGCTCCCGAAGGTGCGAAAGGAGAGATACGTCTTTGAGTGAAAGAGAGTAAGCTTCCTTTCCGTCAGCAGAGGCAGGCAGCCTGCACGCTTGTGCGCACAGCCCCCTGTTAGCGCTTCGTGAGCCGATAAACGCACTCATATAGCACTGCCCCGACACGGACATACAAAGCGCCCCGTGAACAAACACCTCGGTCTCTATCCCAAGCTGTGAGAGCCTTTTTATCACATCAAGGGGAAGCTCTCTTGAAAGCACTCCTCTTGAAAAGCCGAGCTCCCTGACTGTTCTCATGCCGCTTTCGGAATGAACGGTCATCTGCGTTGAAGCATGGAGCTCCAGCTTCGGGAACAGCGTATGAGCAATTGTGTATACAGCTAAGTCCTGCACTATCAGGGCATCTATACCTGTTTCTGCGGCGAAGCTTACAGCCTTTATACAGTCGCTTATCTCATCGTCACGGATCACGGTGTTGATTGCAAGGTGTACCTTAACTCCACGTCTGTGACATTCATAGACTGCTTTTTTCAGCTCTTCCTCGGAGAAATTTACAGCCTTTCCCCTTGCCGAAAATTTAGCTCCCCCGAGGTACACCGCATCACAGCCGCACCTGAGAGCAGCTTCAAGGGTTTCGGGAGAGCCGCATGGCGCAAGTATCTCAGCGCCCATTATTTGTTATCTTTCCTGTCAGGGTAGACAGGGCTTTTTAGTGCCGCATCTATCTCGTTTGCGATAAGGTCTTTCGCACTTACTATCTCATCATCGGGGAGGCGCTTTACAACCGTGCGCTTTTCAAGCTCGTCTTCGAGAGCCCTGACCTTGTTTTCAAGCTCAATGATGGTTTTGCGGCAGTTGTCCGTCTGAGTTTTTGCTCTTGCTGCCTCGTCAACGTAGCCCTTTATCTGAGAGCGTATATTCTCAATGTTCACACGAGCCTTTGAGAGCTCATCATAAGCCTCCAGGCTTGCAAGAACTGCAGCGTCGGTTATTGACAGGCTGGGGCTTGCCTTCAGAATAGAGTTTATTTTGCTGTCAAGAGATGCAGCAAGCTTTTCAGTATAGACCTGAGTTTCTTCTGATACTACATTGTAGGTTTTTCCGCAGACCTTGATCCTTATAGTGTTTTTCATCATGGCTCCTCCTTTTTTGATATTTTAAGCCGATATCATTATACCACAATTATCCCGACTTGTAAAGAGGAAAAGTCTCTTGACATTAAACGATTTCGGTGATATAATATCTATGGTATTTTTGGAAATACGAAAGGAGAAGGATCATGGATTTAAGAAAATTGCTTGCAGGTGCAGCAGCACTTGTAATGGCAGGCTCAATGCTGACAGCCTGCAGCGATGACAAAGACGATGACAAGGATTCAAAGAAGGAGAAGACTTCTGTTTCCCGGACTGAAAGCAAGTCCGATGATGCTGATACAACAACTACAACAGTATCCGAGGAAGCACCCGAGGAGCCTGCTAAGGAAGTTAAGCAGCCCGAAAAGGTGGAGATACCTCAGAAGGAGATCAAAGACCCCAAGCTTAAGGAGGTCGGAAAGATCACAGATGAGAAGGTACACTTCACAAGCGACCTTGTATACACAGGTGAGTCTGAAGAAGACGTTGAGTGCCTTGACTATCTCGGAAAGCCTATCGGCGGCGGCGGAGCAGTTTATGTAGACAAGCTTGATAATACAGGTCTGTTTGCTTATTACAAGAAGGGCGGAGACATTTTTTATGAGGGCCTTATTGACGCTCAGGGCAATGAGCTTGTATCACCCGATCAGAAGGTAGGTCTTTTCAGCGCTCTGAATGACAGGTACCTTATCGCATATTTCCCCGAGGCAACTACTACAAATGAAGACGAGGCTATCTACTATATGACATCAAGCCAGTTCAGCTTTATGCCCGGCGATGATGATATCCTCTACACAGGTACAGTAAAGCTTTATGACATAGCTAACAAGAAGTTCATAGAGAGCACTACAGAGCACTTTGCTCCGAACTATCATGCTAACGGCGATATCATTTCGTACTACGGCGATAATGATGAGATAGTTTACGTTGATGCCGTTTCTGACAAGGTAATAGTGCTTGACGGCTATTCCGATCTGGTTGCAGGAAAGTACTTCGTTGTTTATGAGGACAGTAAGTACGATGTATATGACAAGGATCAGTCTCTTGTATATGTTTCCGACTATAATATTATGGGCCTTGATGAAACACCATACTACCTGAAATTCCTTGACAGCGAGACTTCAAAGTACGGTCTTATGAATATTAACTTCGAGCAGGTGGTTGATGCTAAGTATAAGTACATCAATTACCTTGATGATAACCTCTTTACCTATTGCGACAATGACAGCTCACTTTACGGACTTCTCGGTGCTGACGGCAAGGAGCTCACTCAGCAGGTTTACACACTTATTTCAAAGACCGACAGCGAGGGCTACTACTACGGCAAGAAGGAAAACGGCAAGTATGACCTCATTGACAGTACAGGCAAGGTAGTTGACGCTGACAATGCAGACGGCTACTACGGCTTTGCAAGCAAGAAGGCAGATGACGGCTACGTTACACTGGCACTTGACAAGGGAGAATTCTCTATCAAGTCGGCATCATCGCTCAATGATCTTGGCAACAATATAGGATATGATTCCAAGGAGAATATCCTCTACAACATGAAGACGGGCGAGACCCTTGCCGAGGGCTTCGACAAGGCATATACCGCATACGGCTTTATCTATGTTCAGAAGGATAAGGAAGTAACAGTCTACGAGGTTGAATAAGCTTACAAAAGAGACCCGAAAGGGTCTCTTTTTTTGTAAATAATACTTGCAATACGGGAAATAATATGTTATAATAAAAGGACATACAGATCCGTCACAAGCGGAAATGTTGATATGAATACATCAAGACTTTATCTGACGCCGAAAATACGTTTAAGGCGGGAGTAAGAAGCCTTTATATTGATACGGTGAAGCTGTATCATTATGTCCGATTCTTGCTGACAGGTAAGGGTCGGTTTTTTGTTAAGGTGATATTATGGCAGCAGTCAGAGAACTTATTGATAAGCTGAACACAGATAAGACCCTCTCAAAGGAGGAGTGGCTGACCGTCTTTAATGAGTGGACGGACGAGGACAGAGCCTATGCCGCTGAGCTTGCAAGAGAGATAAGTCAGAGCGTGTTCGGTAAGAAGATATATATAAGGGGCATAGTTGAGTTTTCAAACGTCTGTAAGAACGACTGCCTTTACTGCGGTATCAGATGTTCAAACAAGAACGCTCAGCGCTACCGCCTGACCGATGAGGAAATACTTCTCTGCTGTGATGAGGGCTACGACTACGGCTTCCGTACCTTTGTACTGCAAAGCGGTGAGGACTACAAGGCATATCCGCCCGAGAGAATGGCAGATATTGTCCGCAGGATAAAGAAGGCTCACCCCGACTGTGCGGTTACGCTCTCTCTCGGCGAGCTTGAAAGAGATGCTCTGAAACTGCTTAAAGAGGCAGGCGCTGACAGGTATCTTTTAAGGCACGAGACTGCCAACAAGGAGCACTACGGAAAGCTTCACCCCGAAAGTATGTCATTTGAGCACAGAATGGCTTGCCTCAGAACGCTGAAGGAGCTTGGCTATCAGACAGGTGCAGGCATTATGGTGGGCTCGCCCTATCAGACGAATGAGTGCCTTGCAGATGATATGCTCTTTCTTGCTGACTTCAAGCCCCAGATGATAGGCATAGGGCCGTTCCTTCCGCATAAGGATACCCCTTTCCGTGATGAGCCCGCAGGCTCTTATGAGCTGACGCTGTTTCTTCTGAGCCTTTGCAGGATAATGCTTCCCCATGTGCTTCTGCCTGCGACTACGGCGCTCGGAACTATCCGCCACGACGGCAGAGAGCAGGGCGTGCTCTCGGGGGCAAATGTCATAATGCCGAATCTTTCTCCGACAGCGGTAAGAAAGAAATATATGCTCTATGACGGAAAGATCTGCACAGAGGACAGCACGGACGCCTGCAAAAACTGTGTTCAGGCAAGAATGAAACGTATCGGCTACGAGGTCGAGATATCAAGAGGTGACTATAAATGATAAAGCTTGCAGTATACGGAAAGGGCGGTATAGGCAAATCGACCTGTACATCTAACCTGTCGGCGGCGCTTGCGAGCCTTGGCAAGAAGGTCATTCAGATAGGCTGTGACCCCAAGGCTGATTCGACTATAAATCTTCTCCACGGAGAGCCTGTTATCCCCGTAATGGATTATATGAGAATTCACGACGAAGAGCCCGACAAAATAGAGCAGATAATGAAGGTCGGCTACGGCGGAGTTGTCTGTATCGAGACAGGCGGACCTACTCCCGGGCTTGGCTGCGCAGGACGAGGAATAATCACTACGTTCAGTCTGCTGGAGGAGCTTGAGCTCTTTGAGCAGATAAAGCCCGACGCTGTGCTTTATGACGTGCTGGGAGACGTTGTCTGCGGAGGCTTTGCCGCACCTATCAGAGAGGGCTATGCCGAAAAGGTGCTGATAGTTACCTCGGGCGAGAAAATGGCGCTATATGCGGCTAATAATATAAACAGTGCCGTGAAGAACTTCGAGGACAGAAGCTACGCTAAGGTGCGTGGTATAATCATGAACCGCCGAAACGTTGAGGGCGAGGAGGAAAAGGTAAGAGCCTTTGCAGAAAAGGCAGGCCTTGATGTGACCGCCGATATTCCACGCTCTGACGATATAATCAGATATGAGGACAGGGGAATGACCTGCATAGAAGGCGACCCCGAGTGTGAGACCTCAAAGAGATTTTTTGAGCTTGCAAAACTGCTGATAAATGAGGACGAACAGAATGGTTGACGCATATTTCATAACTGCAAAGGAGCTGTCCTTGCTAAGCCCCGATACGCTCCCGACGGAGCTTACCTCGGCAAAGCACATGATATACAGCTCTCCTGCAACGCTTGACTTCAACTCTCCCGGAGCAAAGGGCTTCGGTGTGAAAAGAGCAGGCCTTGCGATCCCGGGCTCGGTAATGCTGCTTATTGCCCCCGGCTGCTGCGGAAGAAACACCCAGCTTCTCAATGAGCTTGGGTACAGCGAGAGGTTTTTCTACCTTATGCTTGATGATACGGACATAGTTACGGGAAGATACGTCAGCAAGATACCAAAGGCCTGCGCCGAGCTTTTAGATGAGCTTGACTATACGCCCTCGGTAATAATGCTTTGCGTTACCTGCGTTGACGCTCTGCTCGGCACTGATATGGAAAGGGTCTGCCGTGCCTGCGAGGATAAAACAGGAGTAAAGGCTGCACCTGCATATATGTATGCCCTCACAAGAGAGAAAAGGCTGCCGCCTATGGGACTTGTGAGAAAGTCTGTGTACTCTCTTTTAGAGCCGCAGAAAAGACATTCGGACGAGTGCAATATCTTAGGCTTTTTCTCGGCGCTTGATGACGGCTGCGAGATATATCCTCTGCTTAAAAAGGCAGGAATAAAAAAAGTCAGAGAGATAGGCAGATGTGAGACCTTTGAGGACTATCAGGAGATGTCAAGGGCAAACTTCAGCTTAGTGCTCAATTCAGAGGCAAGGGCTGCCGCACAGGATATGCAGACAAGGCTCGGCATACCCTTTATAGAGCTTACAAGAATGTTCCGTACCGACAAGATACACAACCAGTACAGACTGCTCTCACAGGCAATAGGCGCAGAGCTTGATGACAGCGAATACCTGTCTGCCGCTGAGAAGTGCATAGTTGACTTTAAGGCAAAGCACGGCGCACTCACCTTTGCTGTGGGCGAGAGCATAAACGGTGACAGCTTTGAGCTCGCACTTGCACTCACACAGTACGGCTTTAAGGTCGCTGAGATATACGGCACAGTGGGTGAGAGAAACTTTGTATTTGTAAAAAAGCTTGCAGAGCTTTCTCCCGATACCCGCATTTATTCAAATCTCTCTCCCACTATGATGAATTATGTTCCCTCACCCGAGATAGATGCCGCCATAGGCGCAGACGCTTCCTATTACCATAAGGGCAAGGCAGGCATCGACTTCAACGGAGAGGCTCAGCCCTTTGGCTACAGGGGAGTAACCATGCTCTTTGAGGAGCTTGACAAGGCACTGACTGAAAGGGGGAGCGCAGAATGAAAAAAATGCTCAAGCATATTTCGCCGCTTGCCCCCGATGATTCGGGAGCCTGTGCAGTGCTCTATGAGCTGGGCGGTATAACCGTTATCTGCGATGCAGGCGGCTGTGCGGGAAATGTCTGCGGCTTTGATGAGCCAAGGTGGTTTGAAAAGCGCTCGGCACTGTTTTCGGCAGGTCTTCGTGATATGGACGCTATCCTCGGCCGTGATGAACTTTTAGTTAAGAAGCTTGCTATGATCACCGGGCAGATAGACGCACCGTTCACAGCTATCGTCGGCACGCCTGTGCCTGCGGTAATAGCTACCGACCTTAAAGCCCTGGAGCGCATGAGCGAGAAGAAAACAGGCCTGCCCTGCCTTGCTTTCAGGACAGACGGCACAAGGCTTTATGACTACGGTGAGGAAATGGTCTACAAGCGTCTTTTTGAGACCTTTTCCGAGGACGGCCACGAAGTAAAAAAAGGCAAGGTCGGAGTTATCGGTGCAACACCTCTGAACATCAGCGAAACGAACTCAAAAACGCTTGTGAGCGCCCTGAAGGCTCAGGGCTGGGAGGAAACAGTCTGCTTTGGAATGGACAGCGGACTTGAAGAGATAAAAAAAGCTGCCGAGTGCGAAAAGCTGTATGTTATATCACCGTCGGGGCTTTCAGCGGCAAGGTATCTGAGGGAGCGCTTCGGCACGCCCTTCGAGGTCGGCTTTCCGCTTCTGCCCGAGGTGGGAGAGCTCAGCGGAAAAAGAGTGCTGATAGTTCATCAGCAGATCGCAGCGAATGCTCTCAGAGAAAAGCTTTCGGGCTGTGATGCAGCTGTCGCAAGCTGGTTCACTCTTGATAAGGAGCAGAGCCGTGAGGGCGATGTCCACATCAAGGGCGAGGACGAATTCAGAGAGCTCATATCTCAGGGCTTTGATGTCATCATTGCAGACAGCTTTTTCCGCAGAGCCGCCAAAGGCTTCACAGGAGAATGGATAGACTGGCCGCATTTTGCGGTCTCGGGCAGACTTATCAAAGAGGAATGATATGACAGCTAATATACACGTTTACGGCATTGTTCAGGGGGTCGGGTTCAGACCGTTCATATCGGTCACGGCAAAAAGGCTCGGCCTTTTCGGAACTGTTGCCAACAAGGGCTCTTATGTGGAGATCATCGTCAGCGGTGAGCCTTCACAGATAGATGCTCTTACCGATGAGATAAAAATCAGACCGCCCGACAGGGCAGTGATACTCGGGCTTGACCGTCTTGAAATCGACGAGCAGGCTTTCGATAGCTTTGAGATAATCGAGAGCGAAAAGGAGTACGGCGATATTTTCATCTCTCCCGATATAGCCACCTGCGACAAATGCAGAAGCGAGCTTTTCGACAAGAGCAACAGGCGATATCTGCACCCGTTTATAAACTGTACTCAGTGCGGACCACGCCTCACGATACTGGACTCTATGCCCTATGACCGTGAGCGCACCAGTATGAAGAAGTTCCCGATGTGTCCTCAGTGTGCAGAGGAATACTACAGCCCTTCAACCAGACGTTATGACGCTCAGCCCGTGTGCTGTAATGACTGCGGCCCCGAGCTTTACATCATCGGTGAGGAAATCAAGGGCGGCGAGGCTATAACAAAAGTGCGCCGTGCAGTAATGGAAGGTAAGATCGCAGCAGTCAAGGGCATAGGCGGCTTTCATCTTTGCTGTGACGCTAAGAACACCGAAGCGGTGGAGCGCCTGAGAAAGCTAAAGCACCGACCCATGAAGCCCTTTGCGGTTATGATGAGGGATATGCAGACCGTTCAGAGGGAATGTGTGATAAAAGACGGTCAGGAGCAGTACCTCACAGGCTGGCAGAAGCCGATAATGCTCCTTGAAAAAGGGGCGGAGCAGTCGCTGAGCGAGCGTATTGCGCCAGATAATATCACTGTCGGAGTTATGCTTCCGTATGCTCCTGTGCAGATGCTTCTTTTTGACTACCCCGATGATGTTCAGATGACAGACTGCCTTGTTATGACAAGCGGCAACGCAAGGGGCGCACCTATCTGCCGCAACGATGATGACGCAGTAAAGGAGATAGGGTCGTTTTGCGACCTGATACTTTCCCACAACAGGGATATCCTTATCCGTGCCGATGACAGCGTAATGGACTGGCTTGACGGCAAGCCCTATATGATAAGGCGATCAAGGGGCTTTGCACCTCTGCCTGTGATGATGAAGGGCAGAAAGGATATTCAGTCGGTCGCTATAGGCGGGGAGCTTAAAAACAGCTTTTGCGCCGTTAAAAACGGAATGCTGTACCCCTCGCCATATATAGGCGACATGGCAGATATACGAACTGTAAAGGCTCTCGGTGAATCTCTTGACAGAATGACCGAAATGCTGGAATGTGAGCCGCAGGCAGTTATAAGCGACAAACACCCTCTTTATAACACAGTCACCTTTGCCGAGGAATATGCAGGCGAGCACGGTATACCTCTGGTTCAGGTTCAGCACCACTATGCGCATATACTTTCCTGCATGGCTGAGAATGCCGTCAGCGACGGCGAGCGTGTGATAGGTGTCAGCTTTGACGGCACAGGCTACGGTGATGACGGTACGGTCTGGGGCGGTGAGTTCCTTATCTGCACCTATGAGGGCTATGAAAGAGCAGGGCATATAAAGCCGTTTATGCAGGTGGGCGGAGACCTTTCCGCAAAGGAGGGCTGGCGTATAGCCGTACAGCTTATACGGGAGTGCTTTGATAATGCAGGTGAGATCTGCCAAAGGCTTGACCTTTGTGATGAAAAGACCTTCAAGCTTCAGTCTGTGATGGCTGACAAGGGACTAAACGCAGTAAAGTCAACCAGTATGGGAAGAGTGTTTGATGCAGTCTCGGCAATACTTGGGATAAGAAAGGCATCTACCTTTGAGGGTGAAGCCTCAACAGCCCTGATGTATGAAGCGGAGATATACGAGCGCAGTCACGGGGATATTGAGTGTGACTTTTCTTCCCATGTCAGCGCTGACGGCAGTATTATAGATACAACTGCTCTTGCAGGCGAAATAGCAGAGCGCTTCCTTGCGGGCGAGGACAGGGGAAAGCTTTCGTACCTTTTCCATAAGGCACTTATGCAGGATATATGTACTGCCTGCGAAAGGCTTCGTGAGAGGTATGCTCTTGATACAGCAGCCCTCAGCGGCGGAGTTTTCCAGAACAGGCTTCTCACAAGGCTCACCAAAAGCAGTCTGGAGGAGAAGGGCTTTAAGGTGCTTATTCACAGCCTTATCCCCCCGAATGACGGAGGTATAGCCCTCGGGCAGGCGGCCTATAAATGGAGAGATCATACAAACTAAATTTTATAAAGGAGAATTATTATGTGTGTTGGATTATCAGCAAAAGTAGTAAGCGTTAAGGACGATACCGCCCTGATCGATGCAGGCGGAGCACAGCGTGAGATCAGCGCAGGCATACTTGAGGAGTTAGAGCCCGGCGATTATGTAATGGTACACGCAGGCGTAGCTATAGCAAAGATCACTTCTTCCGATGAGGAAGAGGCCGAGGACGTTATGGGAGATCTCTTATGAACGAACAGATGAAAAAAGCCCGTGACATAATCACAGGCTACAGCGGAAGACCCCTCCGTATAATGGAGGTCTGCGGAACTCATACGCATGAGATATTCAGGCTGGGTATAAGAAAGCTCGTTCCCGACAGCATCGACATTATCTCGGGCCCGGGCTGTCCTGTCTGCGTAACTGCGGTGGGCTTTATTGATGAGGCTTGCTGGCTGGCACTGGAAAAGGGCTGTATAGTCTGTACCTTCGGAGACCTGATAAAGGTTCCGGGTACAAAAATGAGCTTAGCAGGCGCAAGAGCACAGGGTGCTCAGATAAGACCCGTATACGCTCCGCAGGACGCAGTTGAGATCGCAAAGGAGAACCCCGACAAGCAGGTTGTATTCTTAGCTGTCGGCTTTGAGACGACAACGCCCTCTGCCTGTCTTGCCGTGAAAAAGGCAAAGGAGCTGGGGCTCAAAAACTTCTCGATACTGACAGCCAACAAAACAATGCCGAATGCCTACAAGGCGCTTGTCGGCAGTGCTGATGCGTTTATATATCCGGGTCACGTAAATGCTATCACCGGAAACGCTGTCTGCAAGCAGCTTTGTGAAGAGAATGGAGTGTCGGGAGTTGTAGCAGGCTTTACCGCAAGTGAGCTTATAACTGCGCTTGCAACAGCGGTGAAGCTTCTCGAAAAGGGCGAGCCGTTCTTCCGCAACTGCTACCCCAGGGTAGTCAGAGACGAGGGCAACCCTGCGGCTATAGCTCTTATGAACGAGGTGATGGAGCCATGCGACAGCGAGTGGAGAGGCTTAGGTCTTATCCCTATGTCGGGAATGAAGCTGAGAAGTGAGTATGCAGACTTCGACTCACGCATCAAATACTCTATGCCGAAGATAGAGGGCAAGCCCAATCCTGCCTGCCGCTGCGGTGATGTTTTACAGGGCAAGTGCAAGCCCTCGGACTGCAAGGTGTTTGGCAAGGCCTGCGACCCTATGCACCCGATAGGTGCCTGCATGGTATCCGATGAGGGTGCGTGCTCAGCGTATTATTTGTATTCAGGATTAGTATAAAAGGAGAGATAGTAATGAGTGAAAATACAGTTACCCTTGCTCACGGGGCAGGCGGAAAGCAGACAAGCGAGCTTATCGAAAAGGTGTTCAAGGCACATTTCTCAAACCCCGAATTCACAGCCGATGATGCGGCAGTTCTTCCGAAGATAGACGGAAAGCTCGCCATGACAACTGACGGATTTATTGTGTCACCGTGGGAGTTTAACGGAGGCAATATAGGTAAGCTCTCTATCTGCGGAACGGTCAATGACCTTTCCTGTATGGGAGCAAAGCCCCTTTATATGACCTGTGCTTTCGTTATCGAGGAGGGCTTCCCTCTTGACAGTCTGGAGCAGATAGCAGCCGCTATGGAGAAGACGGCCAAAGAGGTCGGCGTAAAGATCGTTGCAGGCGACACAAAGGTAGCAGGCAAGGGTCAGTGCGACGGAGTGTTTATAACAACTACGGGCGTAGGAGTTATTCAGGAGGGTGTAAGCACCTCGGGAACTAAGGCAAAGGCAGGAGATGCTGTCATTGTAACAGGTGATGTCGGCAGACACGGCTGCACTATCCTTATCGCAAGAGATGAATACGGTATCGACTCCGATGTTGACAGCGACTGCGCACCCCTCTGGGGAACTGTAGAGAGCGTTATCTCGGTCGCACCCGATGTTCACGTTATCCGTGATGCAACAAGGGGCGGAGTAGGAACTGTCCTTTACGAGATAGCCGCACAGAGCGATGTGGGCATAGCCCTTGACCAGACAGCTATCCCTGTTGACAGCAGAGTTAAGGGTGTCTGCGGAATGTTAGGACTTGAGCCTCTCTATCTTGCCTGTGAGGGCAGGCTCGTTATCTTCGCACCTGCCGACAAGGCAGAGGCAATAGTTACAGAGCTCCGAAAGGGCAAGTATTCACAGAATGCAGCCATCATCGGCAGAGTGACCGATGAGAACAAGGGCAAGGTAATTCTCGAAACCGAGATCGGCACACAGACCATTCTTCCGCAGCCAAAGGGAGAGCTTCTTCCGAGAATATGCTGAGAAAAAAGACCTCCCGAGGGAGGTCCTTTTTTATTGGTTAAGTTCGCCCCATACAGCTGATGAGGAGTCATCAGCATCTATCGGGTCGGGGTACTGTCCTATTACGGAATTGCTGTTTTTTCGCCATTGTGCAAATTCTATATTACCTTCCTTGTCTATCACATAATAGACCTCGCCCATCTCGTCTTCCAGATAGCTGAAATTATCGTAGATGTAAGCAGCTATCGGGTCACTCTTGTTGGCGTTCTCGATCTTGAAGGTAAAGTGTCCTGTCGGGAAATCCTTGCCCTCGCTCATAAGGTCTGCAATCTCTGACGCAACGCTTGAAAACAGCATTTTAGCGTTTGAGTTCGCAGTCATCTGCTTGCTTTTTGAAACATAGTTCGTCATAGAGGGTGCAAGTACACTGCCAAGCCCCGATGCCTTGCCTTTAAGCTTCTGCATTTCAAGGTCGCTGTCCTTTATGTCGCCGTACTCGGAGAACTCAGCCGTTATCGTGCCGATCTCGGTCTTGTCGGCTTTCAGAACTATTACAGCCTTTTCAAGCTTATCGCTTCTGACCGAAACGCTCACGACTGCAGAGTAGGTGTACTTCTCTTTTATGCTTTTGAGCTCCTCGCTGAACTCTTTTTTGAGCTTACTGCTTACGCCCAGCTCTTCATTATCCAAAAACGCATCTATGAACTTCATTACATCTATCGTGTAGGTGTAAGCGCCGTCCTTTTTCTCATAGCTTTCTATGTAGTCGGCATCTTTTTCATTGAGCATTTTTTCAAACACATCGGGAATTTTATCATAGTTTTTGATACCCTTTTTAACTTCCGATTCAAGCTCGCTGTTATCGGAGATATAACCGATTATATCCCTTGAAGCCAGCATATCGAAAAGCTTCCTGTTGCCGTCATCGTACTCACGAGTCTCGGTACGGTCTTCATCGGAGGTTCCGCCGATTATTGCTCCCAGACCTGAGGCAGACAGTCTTGTGGTTATACCGTCATTATCCATAAGCAACTGAATTGCATTGCCGAAGACAATTCGCATTTTGAAGTCCTCACCCTCACCTTTGAGGTAAAACTGCGCATCAGTTTTAAGAAGCGACGAACCCACTATCGACATAAGGGCATTGTTGGATATTTTTGCATCAGATCCTGAAAGCTTTTGTATTCCGTTTGCATTGAGGTCGATAGTGATATCGGTCTTGAAGCTGTCAGCCTTTTCTGTAGCCTTGACTGCGTTCACTATCTCAGTTCCGGGCTTTTCGTTTTTGTTCAGGAAGAACATCAGCATTCCTGCCAGAACACCCAGAACGATCAGCACCGCAAGCACTATCATTGCTTTTTTCATATTGCCATTCTGAACGGCAGATGTGCCGTCAGCGCTCACATTTTCAGCGGACACGGGAGCAGGCATATCGGCAGCAGGCTGAATTGCAGGCTCGGGATCGGGGATAACGGGCGTTATATTTTCGGGAATGGCAGACGCTGCCTCGGGGATAACAGGCTCGACGGTGACTGTCTGCTTCGTTCCGCAGAAGGTACAGAAGGCCGAGCCCTCTGCAAGCTCAGTTCCGCATTTTATACAGTACATAGTTTATCTCCTTTCATTTTACGAAAACGTTATCGTTCTATGAATAGAGTATATCATACTATAGCTTTTTTGTCAACGAAGTTTTTCTCACTGCTCGGTATATTATTCCGCAAAAGGGGAATAATGGAACTAACGGGTTACCTTAGACCCGAACGAAAAGGAGGAATAAAAATGACAAGCAAAGAACTTCTCTATATCGGAGACGCTCTTGGTCACGAGAAATATTTCCTGACCAAGTGCAGGGAGCTCAGCGAACAGCTCTCAGACCCCTCTCTCAGGGAGCTTGCAGGCTCGATGACAGAGAGCCACAGACAGATCTTCTCGGAGATCTACGGATTACTCTCATAATGAAAGGAAGGATAATATGAACGATCAGGAGCTTATGGAAAATATGCTTATGCTCGAAAAGGGCGTATGCGACCTTTATCTGCACGGAACTATCGAGGCATCAAGCGGAGATGTCAGGAGCCGTTTTTCATCGGCGCTCAACACCTCGCTGTCAATGCAGGATCAGATCTACTCAAAGATGAGTGAAAAGGGCTGGTATCAGACCGACTGTGCCGAACAGCAGAAGATCAGCGAGCTGAAGCAGCAGTTCTCATAAACAAGCATAGCCCCTGCCGAAAGACAGGGGCTTTTGCTGTAAGAATGGGAGTATTATTCACCGTATAATTCATCATCGGGGATAACTGCCGTGACGGTTGTTTCTCTCTCTTCTGGTATCTCTTCATACTCGGGGAGCTCCTCTGTGGGCTCGGCAGAAACTGTTGTAGTAACAGCAAGCCCTTCGGGAATGTCGGCTTCGCTGTAGTCGGGCTGAGTGTCCTCGGCGCTGTCTCCGAAGATATTCCTGCGGTAAACACCGAGCTCCATGTTATCCTCGTCGGAGCTTGTAAAGCAAAGCTCTAAGTCGCCTGTGTCCTCATCAAAGAAGGTGTTTCTGTTATCGGAATTGAACATCAGCGATACATCTTCCAGCGTGTCAGACCACACAAGGGACATATCCTCGGTGCGGAAAACTTCGAGGAGTGTATCTCCGTTGTCGCTGCCCGTCATTCTAAGCGTGTATTCTCCGCTTTCGGACATATTGTATATCTCATACTGATATTCATCGCTGTCAAGAACTGTTTTGGGCAGGCTGCAGGCTTCGGCGCCGTTTTCAGTGTCAAGAATGTAGTAGGTCGGAAATTCAGTTTCAAAAAGATACAGCTTGCCGTTTCTGAGGAACATATCGTGTCCGCCCTCAAAATCAATTTCCTTGAAGACATAGATTTGCTCGTTTGCATTCTCACTCTGAATATGAACTACCTCGGGCAGACCGTCATCGGTTGTTACCGAGTAGTCGATGTCGGTGATATCCTCACGGCAGAGGTAATACTTATCACCTGCGAGCACTGTCATAAATATCTGAGAGCCGTCATCGCTGAGCAGTAAGCCGTCAATAAGCGGCGGAGCGCTGTGCTCCTGCCAGTTATCTTCCTTGTATGGTTCAAGCTCATAGAGCTCGCCCAGCTCCTTTACTCTGACCATATCCTTATTTATGACCGCTAGGGAAGTCAGACCCTCCTTATCGCAGTAAGCGACAGCAGCGGTCTCTCCTGTTTTGTCAAAGGAGATAAAGCTAAGATTATTGAGGCGATAGCCGAGGTCTTCGTTTACCTCTGCTTTGTAGGTGCCGTCTGTGCATGAAATGCTGAGCACAGTTTCACCGTTCTCATCGACAATACCTGCGGTGTAATAGTCATCGGCAAGCTTTTTCTTGTTAAGGTCAAGGTCATATATTTCCCACGAGACACCGGTAACACTCTCATCGGCTTTCACTCCGGTAAGAATTATCGAATCATCTCTGATTACAACGCCTTTGTTTCCTGACATGGTCAGGCTTGCAGTAATTGTGTTCAGGCTGCTGTCATAAACACGCAGAGACATATTTTCAAAGTTGTCAAGTGCCTGCTTTACCACAAACCTTCCTCTGCCGATGTCATAGATCTCGGTAGTGCCGCTGATAATTCCGTTTCCGAATTTCCTGAATACAGAGTCCTCATCGGGATAGAAAACATCGGAGAAGTTTATATCGCCTGAGCCGATCGTATCGGGAGCCTCACCGCCCTCGCTTTCGGGAATATAAGCTGCATGGGCTGTGCCCGAGGTCAGGGAAGAGCTCTCCTTTGCGACCTTGCTGCTGCGGCTGAGTATGAACGCTCCGCCGCCGACAAGGAGTACTGCGGCTATTGCTGCGGCAGCTATCCTTCCGTGAGAGCGAACTCTCGCAGGGGAGGCGTCATTAGTTGTCATTGTTATCTCTTTTCTTTCGTCCATATTATCACCTGTCATTTCTGCACGAATGCGAGCTCTGACGGCTGAGGACGGAGAAACTGCGTCCAGTTCTGTTTTCAGTCTCGTTTCAAGTTCCTTATCTGTCATATCACTCACACTCCAAGCTGTTTTTTCAGTTTCTTTTTTGCTCTGTGAATATAGGAATAGACTGTGTTCTCCCGACAGCCCATCATCTCGGCTGCTTCTTTGGCTGTGTAGCCTGCGTAGAAGCAGAGAAGCACAGCGGTCTTCTGTTCATAGGGCAGAGACATCACGGCTCTGAGGGTATCGCCGTACTCAAAGTCGGAGTGCTCTGTCTCGGCAGAGTCAAGCGGAGAGTCCTTTCGGAAGTGTCTGCGCAGCATTGACTTGCAGGTGTTCTGAGCAGTAACGATCAGCCATGCTTTGAGCTGTTCACCGCCCTTGGGCGCAGAGGGTGAAGCTATATACTTCAAAAACACGGTCTGGACAGCATCTTCGGAATCATGGGCATTGCCGCTGAAATACACAAAGCATATCCTGTAGAGCATATCGAAATATTTGTCGTAGACCATATCAAGGTCGGGACTGTTCGGCATAAAAACCACCCCTTTTCACGAGCCAAAGGGGGAGACTCGCAATTGGTTTTCACTAATAAAACGCATGAAGAGTGCAAATCCTTGCAGGAGAGTGAAAAAAAGCTGCAAAAAGCAGCAGGAAAGCGAATATCATTATTATACAATTTAAAAACAAATATCGCAAGGCATCGGGCAGGAGAAGCAGTGTAAACATGGTAAATTTTAATAGATTTTGAATTTACTCAAAAAGGTCTTGACTTAGTGTGCTGATTGTAGTATAATATTATGTGCAATCGGGGTGTGGCGCAGATTGGTAGCGCGCTACCTTGGGGTGGTAGAGGCCGTGGGTTCAAGTCCCGTCACTCCGACCAGCACAAACCGCGTAAATACGCTGTTTCAGAGTTTTCTGAGACAGCGTATTTCTTTTGTAAAA
>DGRP01000110.1:0-6939 GCA_002391065.1 Ruminococcus sp. UBA4385
CAACACCGCACGACCCGCGGCTAACGCCTCTGCACATCATCTGCTTGCCAGCTTTCCGTCATATTACCCAAATTCTCCTTGACTTGCGCCAGCAAGCCTGCGTCGAATTTAGGCAATCTGACGAAAATCTGGACGGCGCATCTGATGCACAGGGGTCGTGCGGTGTTGCCTTAAAAGCAGAGCCCGAAAAGCTCTGCTTTTATGATTTTATAATCTTTCTGACAGTCAGATCTTTATTAAGTATAAGCAAATCTGCCTTTTTTCCGATATCTATACTGCCATAACAATTATCTATTCCGATAGAACGACAGGGATTAATTGTAGCTGCCCTGATTACAGTATCTAACGATAATCCCATATTAACGGCTGATAAAAAGCAGTCATAAAGTGTGCTTACACTGCCGGCAAGAGTTCCGTCTTTAAGAAGCGCCTCGCTTCCTTTTTTGAACACCTTATTACCGCCGAGCGAGTATTCTCCGTCAGGCATTCCTGCAGCTTCCATGCTGTCACTGATAAGAACTATTCTGTCATCGCCAAATAGCTTAAAAGCAGCTCTGACAGCACTCGGTGAAACGTGTACACCATCAGCTATGAGCTCAACAAAGCATTTCTGAGTATCAGCAGCAGCTCCGATCAGACCTGTATCTCTGTGATGAAAAGACGGCATAGCATTATACAAATGTGTAACATGATCTGCACCTGCGCTGAACGCTGACATAGCTTCATCATAAGAGCATTCGGTATGTCCAAGTGAAATATGCATTGTATCCCTGCAGGCTTTTATACATTCTGATGCGCCCTCCAGTTCAGGTGCTATAGTTACAAGCTTAATAAGTCCTTGCGATAGCTCATTAAGCTTTAAGAGCATTTCAGGGCAGGGAAGCTGAGCATATTCTTTCTTTTGCGCACCGCATTTTGCAGGACTAATAAAAGGACCTTCAAGGTTAATTCCAACTATTTCAGACCTGTCTGCTTGGGCAGGCTTTTTTAAGTATTTTATTGTGGTTTCAATAGTATTAATAATATCATTTTCGGGTAATGTCATTGTCGTAGGACAGATCGTTGTTACACCATGACTAAGCTCATACTTACAAATATCATCCAAAGACATAGTATCAGCATCACAATAATCGTGTCCCGAACAACCATGAAAATGAATATCTGTAAGCCCGGGAACGATCAGGCAATCAGAACAATCAATTGTTTCTGCGCTTTCGGAATATGAATCTGAAAAAGAACTTATTATTCCGTGCTCTACAGCTATATCAAGCTGCTCAAAGTGATCAGAAAAAACAAAAACAAGTCCGTTTTTTAGTACTGTTGGCAGTTTGTTCATAGCCTTACCTTATTGATAAACTTCAGTACATACTTAGGCTGACAATACGAGATAACAGCTATAGGATCTTCGATTTTTACTTCACGACATACCTTTTCAAGATATTTCTTTGAATATGGCATATCATTGCCCCAAGGCTCAGCAAGCTTTAACGATGAAAGCTCTCCCTCAAATATTTTATTTGCTTCCTTAACGATCTCTGCAAAGACCTGCTCTCTCATTTTATATACAAACTCAGGCTCAAAGTTATAGAAAAATTTAGTTTTCTTAAATCTCTTGCACAACGCCTTCATCTTAAAATAAGTTTCAACGTCATTTTTATCTTCCATATTATCGACAAAGCAGTGTCTGTAGTTTCCGTCTTCAAGTTCACTGATATAGTCGAAAGCATCTGCTTTTATAATTTTGATTTTCTGTGCTTTCTTAAACTGCGGCAAAATGAGCGTTTCAAACATATCTATTAAAGTCTGGTCATTTTCAATAATAGTAACACTCTTAACTTTGGCTTTAAGCGAAACAAGATAAGAATAGTAGCCCATTCTGAGACCAAGTACAAGAACATCACCTAAAGTTTTGGCAGCAATATCCTCAATTGTATTAATAGAATATGGTGTCAGCTCCATAACGACTTTTTCCTGACCATCTACACTTTTTGTAAGCATAGGATAGGTAAATCTTTCATTAAAAAAGCAAAGTCTTGGAATACGAAGATCTTTTACATAATAATAAAGATATGATTCATACTCAGACAGCTCAAATTTTTCATATTTTCCATGTGTCAGATGATAATCTCCGAACCATTCATCGTTAATAGTGATGTTTGACATATAAGGATCATAATCAAAATCCTCTTTATAAAAAACAAGTGCTCTGAATGAAATATATAGCATAAGGAGTTCATATTTATCGGGATCAATAAAATCACCGCAAAAATGTGACAGCTTATCATTTATATAAGCATACATACAAGCAGCATCTCTTGTTCTGAAATAGTCTCTTCTTTTAACGTCCTGCCATGTATCCTCAACAAATTTAATCAGACTTTCATATTCCGGAACAGTACCGCAGAGTTCCATTTCTCTTAAAGCCTGATTTACAGTTTCAGATTGTTTCATGTGATTATAGAACACTTCTATTCTTTTCTTTATACCATCGTTTGTTTCTAAAATATACATATCTAGCACTCCTTTGTTTTTATTGTCACACATTCTGATGATTATTACAAAAAGGGAAGCGGATAAAAAGCTTTTTAACATGAATAACAGAGAAAACCATAAATATTGCTGTTCCCGCTGCAATTAATAAAGGATAAGTAAGCAGGGAATTTTTCGGAATAAGAAAAGCAAGAACACATAATGCAGCAGCAGGCGGAATAAACATTTTTGATTTTGTCATTATCAGATATACTGCCGATATAGCAATCATTGCGCCTATAAATTCATAAATGCCGATTACATTACACAGATACCTTAAAAGGCTTCCTATGAACGTGCTGAAAACGATTACAAAAACAACTTTGACAGGGGACTTCCGAGCAGCAGAATTCGCTTTACGAAACTCAGTAAAAGCTACCAGTAATGGCGGTGCTGTAATCAGCTTAAAGCCCGTTTGAACTGAAACAGCAATAACAATACTACCAATTAACCAACAAATAAGCATATCTGTAAACAGGGATTTATTTGTCGGCTTGATCGGATTAAAATCAGAACGAGCAAAAAAGCCATTTTTATCAAACACAAATCTTACAGTTACTATAAGCAAAGTCAGACTAACAGCTGAAATCGGATATATAATCGACTTGGTTTGCAGCATTACGGGTAAAACTACAGATGAAATCATAGGCGCAAAGCCCGTACCTGAAAACGCAAGCATTAATAAAGCGATCAGAAATGCAGCCGACATTTGCAGCCATAACGTCAATGGAATATACAAAACGATCAGAACTCCGATAATGCTTCCAAAGCTGATTGAAATAAAAACTCGAAATAAACTTGTATTCCACGATAGCTTGGGCGAAACTAAGCTGCCTGCGGCAATAGCTGCGATTTCAGGGAAAAGAATTTCTTTTTCTCCAATCAGTTCAGAAAACGCTGTCATTGCTGTAACAAGAAATATAGCAATAATTGTTGGCAGATTATTTTTTAGTTTATCTATCATCTAATCACTATCCTTATTAGATATTATAACACTAATCACGCATTTGGTCAATAACTATTCTATAAAAATACACTGCCCTATATTTCGCTAAACTCTTCTTTAGCGAAATTATTTGAATTGATATTTTCCACTTCTCTTCTTAAAATTAAAGTATAAAATAAAAGCAGCGATAAAATGCCTGATTTTACCGCTGCTTCAGAAACATTATTTCCACTCTTTATTAAGCCAATCAATACGTCCGTAAACAAAACTTATTATATCGAAGACCTTGTCAATTTTCCAAGCGTCTTCTCCAAGGTCTTTTTCAAGTGCTGACGAATCGTCTTGAACAATTTTAATTGCATCCTTTAACGTGTTATTTTCATTTAGCTGAGCCCATTTGGTTTTTACAATCTCTTTAAACCATTCAGCTTTCATAGCTGTTATAAACCAAGGATTAGATCTGTCCTGTTCACCAACCTCAGGCTGGAATGTACAAGCATAATACTGTCCTGACGGCGATCCTTCATATGACCAGTTAAAATCCCAAGGCGCAAAAAATGTCAGTTTTTCATATTTGCTTTCAGTGGAAAAGTCTCTTGCCATATAAAAGCTTCCCTCTCCTACATCGTAATTATGAACAAGCTCTTCAAGTATAAGCATATCGGCAAGTGACTCTGTATCAATTACAGCATCTACTGCTTCCTGAGGAGTCATATCATCAGCTGAAACAACATTATAGGCACTGTCAAATGTCATCGCAGTTTCATTTACTGCTGCCTCATAAAGGATTTTGTACACTCCTTTAGTGTAGTTTCCAATAAAATCAAGCTGTCCTTGAGTATTTATCTCACTTTTCAGACTATACTCAGCCGATACAAACTTACGCTTTTCTCCTGAAATATCCTCTATCTCAGCTTGCTCATAATCCATTACAAAATAAGGATGTGACTCGTCAGGATAGTTATCTATCTCAAGGAAGTAGCCTATATCAGCACTACTGTCTTCGGCTTTCGGCTCGTTTATCTCTACCCTGCCGTTTCCGGGTTGATTTTGCTCACACAGAACATATATTCCTTTATAATCACCGTTAATATAAAGGTTTACATACATTACGTCAGTATTATAATACTTCCCGTCAAATATGCCTTTAGCAAGCTTCTGAGCCATATAATCCGTTCCGAGATTCCAGTATGAGCGCAGGAGTACCCAGCTTTTATACTCGTTTCCGTTATTTAATCCGAGCATATTATGCTTTTGTTCAAACTTTATGCGATACGGCTTTTCATCACCTTGATCAGCCGAGGAATTCCCCCTGACCTTAACACCGCCCGCCGCTGAAAGCTTAAACTCATCTCCGCAATTGAAAACATCTATTACACTTGCTGTATATGTATCCTTTGAGAGTATTTTATCCTCGTTTTCAGTTGTGATATTAATACACGGTCTTTCCTTTTCATTTGCTATTTTTTCAAGATTGGCAGTTATCTCAGATTCTTTTTCTGCATACTGTTTTTTGATTGTGTCAAGTGCAGGCATTACATTTTCAGTTCTGGATATAGGTGTCGGATCAAGCTCGAATTCGGGTGATTCAACACTTTCGGTTTGTGAATCCGAAGCTTTTGAAGAATCAGAATTGCTGCTATCCCCTGATGCGCAGGCTGAAAAAACTGTAGCACTGATACATAAAGCACAAATAAAAGCAAGTTTTGATTTCATTATAATATCATTCCTCTCATATTATACATAAGCAACCGATCATGACCCTGCTCTGCAAGAAGCTTTGTTATCGCCATATTGATTATTATGATATAATAACATTATTAAATTAACCTTTAATATAAAAAGCGACCAAGATTTCTCTTGATCGCTTATACTAAATACAGTTAATAATAGCTTTAATTTTTTCCGTAAGCCGTTCAATTGATGCTGTATCCTTATCAGAAAGAGGCTTTTTCTTCATCTGACCTATCAGTCTGACAAAAGCCCATAAAGCAGCGTTACGATTAACTCTTTCAAGCTCTGATTCATCATCTGTTTTCAGGTACTGCCTTATAAAGCTTTTATAAAATTCAGCGGCAGTCTGTACAGAAATGCCCATAAAGTCCTCAATAATATGAGAATCAAGTTCAGCATAGCCAACATAGAACAGATACATACTGCTGAGATCAACTATAGGGTCGCCTACAGACATTCTGTCAACATCAATGAACAACGGCTCATTATTTGAGAAGAAAACATTTCCTGTATGCAGGTCTCCGTGAACAAGATATTCAGGAGCAGGAAGCTCGGCTATTATCCCGAGAAGCTTACTTTCAAGTTCATTATCCAGCTTTGCTCTCTTAACCCAGTTCTCAATATAATCAGATGCAATCGGGAATTTCATCTCTTCATTTGGCTTTGTGGAATGAATCTGTCTTGTTATTTCCGCCATCATTCCTGCATAGTAATCAGTATGCTCAGGATTTTTTGCAATCAGTTCGGAGACAGTTTTAGCAGATATAAGTTCAAACATAGCACCATAGCCTTTACCTACCGAAACTATACCAAAAGATATTGCCGTCGGCAGCCCGAGAACAAAAGATGACCTTGCCAGAGCAATTTCACGCTCAATATCAGTATATGTATTCTTTTCATTATATACTTTAACGATCATTTCATCGTTATAACGGTATACCTCTGCCTTAGCACCTTTACCTATACGCTCACAGCCTGTAACATCTATCTCACGGTACTCTTTGTACTTAGTTTTTGACGAATCAAAAGTACCCGGCCAGATATAGTTTATGCGGTCAACATACTCTTTATAGGCTCCTGTTTTGTTGAGCTCCATTTCAACGTATTCGGCGATTGTTTTATAGTACCACCTATGGAAAGACGGATCTTTCTGATGAAGATGATTCCATAGCTTATCGCCCATTTCGCCATAAGAGCCTGCAAGCGAACGAATATTTGACAGTTTATCTGCCAGCCAGAGCATTTTTACACCAATATCAGTGCTTGATTTCAGCCTTTCAAGACTATCTTCCTTACGCCTTTGCCATGTTGCAGCCTTATCCTCTCCCGGGAAATCCTTTTCAGTTTCAGAATCAACAAGAACGGCTACTCTTTCTCCGAATCTCTTTTTAATTTCTCTGAGTGTACCGTCAGTATCCTCAACGATGTCATGCAATACACCTGCGGCTATTATCTCCATATCGTCAGTCATTGTAGAAAGTATCTGTGAAACCTCAAGCGGGTGAAGTATGTATGGAGATTTGTTAATTTTCCTTACCCTTCCCTGATGCATCACAGTAGAATAGATTATTGCTTCTTCCAGTAAATTCATATAGTCTCCTTTAAACAGCCTGTCCTTATAAATTGGACAGGCTGTTAAGGCAACACCGCACGACCTCTGTGCATCAGATGCGCCGTCCAGATTTTCGTCAGATTGCCTAAATTCGACGCAGGCTTGCTGACGCAAGTCA
>DGRP01000110.1:6995-9275 GCA_002391065.1 Ruminococcus sp. UBA4385
AGGAGAATTTGGGTAATATGACGGAAAGCTGGCAAGCAGATGATGTGCAGAGGCGTTAGCCGCGGGTCGTGCGGTGTTGCCTTAATTCATCCGGTCGTGATCCTTAGTAATGATAATCGGGTTAAATGATGTTATATTCATAGTAGAATTCTACTGAAAACAAATTACTTTTTAATGTGATGACAGAGATCAAAAGCATAGCCTGTAGGCGATCTGAGCATTGCAGATTTTGAAGACTTAGTCTCAACAATTCTGCCGCTAACATTCACAAAGCCTCTGTCAGTCAGGAATTTATATGCTTCATCGAAATCATCAACATTCATTCTGATGATTGTCATATCCTGCTCTATATTCGGAGCATTGGCTACATCTACCAGAAAGCCGTTAGGGTCTTTCATAGTTACATTTGTGATATCATTATTACCGACATTCTCGTTAGTGTGGCGTCTCTCAAAGCCAAGCTCTTCAAAGAGCTTAATGGTCTCATCACCATGCGATGTGATAATTAGCGGATTAAACGATGTGAATTTCATAGTGATTACCTCCTGGTTAATCGTGGTTTTTTATATGCTCAACAAGGTTTATTACAAGCCCGGATGGTGAACGAAGTACTGCCGATTTTGAACTTGATGTCATGACACGATCATTACCGTAAATGTTTTCAAAACCTTGTGAAATGAACAGCTCATAAGCCTCTTCAAAATCTCTGACATTTATGCGGATAGCCTGAATATCGTGAGGTAGCTCCATTTCAGGCTGAGAAATATCTAAGTGAAAGCCGTTAGCATCTTTCATAACAAACGCATTAACTTTCTTACTGCCGATATCCTTTTTATTGTGGTGAATTTCAAATCCTAATTTCTCAAACAGCTTAATTATTTTGTCTGCATCCGGAGTTATTATCATCGGATTAAATGAAGTAATTTTCATAGTCTTATCTCCTAAAAATATAAAATTAGAGCAATTTTGGTTTATGCTCTTTAACACTGTTTTAATATTATAACACACTATTAAGAAAAAATCAATATGTTTTATAATAAAATACTAAAATTTTTATTAAGAACGGCATGATTTGTGCTTTATATATAAAAGCAGTCTGCCATTTAACACATGACAGACTGCTAAAAAAATAATTATGCCGACAAAGAGCTTTTATTCCGAAAAGAAATCTCGTTTACGAAAACCCGAGCTTATAAATCTCGCAGCGACCTTACGGTTAGTAAGCCACTGAAAATGGACGTTATTCTTCTTATTTCGTATCATACTCTTTACGAGAAATTCAGCCACTACATCGGGGTAATCAGCTGTAACATTGTAGAAGCTTTTAGTTTTTTCAGGCAAGACGATCTTCTGCTCACCGTTCATTGCATTCGTGATAAAATCTGTTATCATTATACCTGGTGAGAGTCTTCCCGCTTTGACTTTACATTTTCGCTCTTCAAGTTCCTCAGCTAGAGCAATTGTAAAATGAGTTACTGCACGTTTGCTTGTTCCATACATATTAAAGCCGAGCATCTTAGCATTATTGCTGCCATACCCTTCAACGTTATAAATATATCCCCCGTTTGGCTGAGCGAGCATAAGCCGAACAGCAGCCTTACTTCCGATTACAGCTCCTTTCAGGTCTATGTCGACCAGTGAACATATTTCTGTGTCAGAAAGTTCCCAAAGCGCTTTAAGCGGCTGATTAATTCCGGCATTATTTATCCATATATCCACAGCTCTGTACTTTTTACCGGCATATTCTGCAAGAGCATTAATCTCCTTAGCTGATGATACATCAGCTAGAAAGCCTGAAACAGTTCCCTTTCCCTTTATTGATTTCAGAGCATTCATTGCATTTTCAATTTTCCTCTTATCAGCACCATTCAGCAAAACATTCCAGCCATATCTGCGAAAGCATTTTGCCATTTCAAATCCAAGACCTCTGGTACTACCTGTAATTACTACCGTTTTCATAGCTGCTCCTTTACAGATTTGATATTAATATTATAGTAAAGCTGTTTTGTCAAATAAAAAAGCGATCTTCCCTTCTTATATATTAAGGCAACACCGCACGACCCGCGGCTAACGCCTCTGCACATCATCTGCTTGCTAGCTTTCCGTCATATTACCCAAATTCTCCTTGACTTGCGTCAGCAAGCCTGCGTCGAATTTAGGCATTCTGACGAAAATCTGGACGGCGCATCTGATGCACATGGGTCGTGCGGTGTTGCCTTAATCTTTGGAAATTATCTCAATAACATATTTCCACGGAATATCATCAGACTGCCAGACATT
>DGRP01000168.1 GCA_002391065.1 Ruminococcus sp. UBA4385
CAAGGAGAATTTGGGTAATATGACGGAAAGCTGGCAAGCAGATGATGTGCAGAGGCGTTAGCCGCGGGTCGTGCGGTGTTGCCCTTATTCTGTCCGACAAGGTCAGACAGTTCTATGAATAATATAGCACATATCGGGCTGACTTGTCAATCATCAAATAAAAAGAGAGAGCCTAAGCTCTCTCCTCAGTCTGTCGATAAACTCAAAATAGTGCAGATTTTGCCCTCGGCGTGTTCCTCGGCTTCGCTCGTCACCGCCTTGGGCGGTGGGGGAGAGGGGGGCTTCGCCCCTTTGCCCCACTGGGGCTGTCGCCCCTGACCCCTTTTAAAAGAACTTTTGCAACAAGCTGAAGAGAGAGCCTAAGCTCTCTCCTGTAGTTTACTTTGAAAGGTCTGTGCGCCTTACCGCATCTCTTACGCTGAGAACAAAGCTCGGGCTGACAGAAAGCTCATCTATTCCCATTCTGAGGAAGGTTTCTGTAAGGCTCGTATCGGCTGCAAGCTCTCCGCAGATGCCTATCCATGCGCCGTTGGCATGAGCGTTCTTTGCCGACATCTCAATAAGGCGGAGTATAGCCTCGTGATGTGTGTCCACAAAGGGCTCAAGGGCAGCGTTCTGCCTGTCGCAGGCGAGAGTGTACTGCGTAAGGTCATTAGTTCCGACCGAGAAAAAGTCAACCATAGGTGCAAGCCTGTCACTGATGACAGCCGCAGCAGGGGTCTCTATCATTATGCCAAGCTCAACGCTGTCACTGAAAGCAATACCGTCAGCCATAAGCTCCGCCTTGACCTCATTGCAGATAGACTGGATCTTTTCAAGCTCAGATACGCTTGTTATCATCGGGAACATTATTCCTAAGTTTCCGAAAGCAGACGCCCTGTAAAGAGCCCTGAGCTGTGTCTTGAATATCCCGGGGCGTGTCAGGCAGATGCGTATTGCCCTGAATCCGAGAGCAGGATTTTCCTCCTTTGCAAGCCCGAAATAATCCACCTGCTTGTCAGCACCTATATCAAGAGTTCTGATAATGACCTTCTTGCCTGCCATGCTTTCAAGCACCTTTTTATAAGCTGCAAACTGCTGATCCTCAGTCGGGAAATCCTCGCTTTCAAGATACAGAAACTCCGACCTGAAAAGCCCTATGCCGCCTGCATCATTTGCAAGCACAGCACCGATGTTGTCAACTCCGCCTATGTTTGCGAAAATGTTTATCTTAGTGCCGTCAAGGGTCACGTTCTCCTTGCCCTTCAGCTCCTGAAGAAGCTTCTTCTTTGCCTCATCATCGGACTTCTTCTTATTCAGCCTTGCCCTTGTCTCCTCATCGGGCTCCAGGAAAACCTCGCCTGTGTAGCCGTCAACAGCGGCATACATTCCGTCTTTTATTGCTTCAAGGAAGGCCTTTCCTGCGCCTATTACCGCAGGGATATTCATATTCCTTGCAAGTATAGCCGTATGCGAATTTGAAGAGCCGTGAGCCGTCACAAAAGCGAGCACCTTATCCTTGTCGAGGAGCACAGTCTCACTCGGCGCAAGGTCATCGGCGCAGATTATGACCTTCTCATCACTGCCGTTATCCTCTGCTCCGTCATCTGACAGGCAGGCTATAATGCGGTTTGAAATGTCCTTGACATCAGCGGAGCGTGCCTGCATGTAGGCGTCCTCCATTGATGAAAACATCTCAGCGAAATTATCAGCCGTCACAGCAACTGCGTACTCGGCATTTACCGACTGCGTATCTATGATGCTCTCGATAGACTCATTATAGTCATCGTCCTCTATCATCATCATGTGGATCTCAAAGATCTGAGCATTAGCCTCTCCGACCTCTCTGAGTGCCTTGTCATATATTTCCTGAAGCTGAGCCAATGCCTTCTCCTTAGCGGCTGTGAGCCTTGCCTTTTCAGCCCCGGGGTCTTCAATGTGTACTCTTCTGACCTCAGCCTCACGGCGCTTGAAAACTGATATTTTTCCGAGCGCTATAGCACCGTAAACTCCTTTGCCGTTAAATACGGTCATAAAAATGCACCTCCCTTATAGTCATGGGGCAGCAGAGTGCCGCCCCATCAGTTTTTCTATTCGCCGAAGCCGTCCTCGAACATTTTAACAAGCTCATCGAGCATTGCCTGCTCGTCGCCGCCGTTTACTGTGATCTCAACCTCAGTGCCCTTTTTAAGGCCTGCTGCCATTATCTGCATAACAGCCTTAGCCTTGATGTCTTTACCGTTAGCCTTGAGGATAACCTCACTGTCAGGGTGAGCCTTTACTGCCTTTGCAATCATACCTGCAGGTCTCATGTGCATACCCTCTGCGTTTACGATTGTTACGTTCTTTGATACCATAATGAATCTCTCCTTTTATAAAATTGAGTTTTGAGTTACTGTTTTATGCATCCTTAGGCTGCTTCTTTTTAAGAAGTGCCAGCATTATCATTCCGACTAAAGAACCGATCACCAGTGCCAGTACATATTTAACAGGGCTTCCCACTACAGGGAATACGAAGATACCGCCGTGAGGAGCTCTCAGTGTGCAGTTGAATGCCA
>DGRP01000017.1:0-22940 GCA_002391065.1 Ruminococcus sp. UBA4385
ACCGCAGCTTTCACACTTGTACTTCTCATAAGGAATAAAGCTTGAACTTGCCTTGGAAACAGTATCGCTTGGTTTAAGCTTTACTTTCGTACTCTTGCATTTCGGGCAGACCATACCCTTAGGAGCTGCCTGTTCAGCAAAAATGTTGTCGCAGATAAACATGCCTCCAGAAACCATATCCAGCACCTCGTCAGGAAGCTCAATATTATCCTCCTGCGCAAGCTTTATCATTTCATCATAGTTTTTGCAGGCTTTTGCTTTTTCCTGAAGTTCAGGCGGGAGATCCTTGATATAGGCTTCAATATTCATTAGCAAAACCTCCTTAAATAATAAACATTATGTAACAATAGTCTTGATTTTCTTCCAGAGACTATATAAAACGTTATCTGATGAATTTTTAGAGCTTGCATTTACACCGCCTGAAACTGCTTCAAGTGCTTCAAATGGAAGTTCAATATCAGTTAGCTGAGCACGGGAGAAAAACTCATCAATACTTCCACTGCTTTTCAGCTGTGCTATCTGTGCCTCTGAAAGAGACTCTCTGAACTGTTTAATATCCATACTAAATATCCTCCTTTGTATGGTGCAAATAATCAGAAGATCAAACTTCTTTGTATTCTTATACGAAGAAGGATGTCAGAATGGCAATAAAAAATAAACTTTGTGAAATATCCCAATCAACAATAGTATTATAACATACAATTTGTATAATGTCAACACAAAAAGACAGCGAAACTTTTTTACTGCTTCGCTGTCTCAAATATTCATAGCATCCATAGCCTTTATGTATTGCAGTGTCGGCACGAAAATGCCTTCATGTTCTTTTCCTTCAAAAACGAGTTTACCCTTCCTGTATGCACGAACTTGTGCAAGCGGCATCTCGTTCCAGCCTTCATCATCGAGCTTTTCGGTGGAGAAGACTATTCCGCCTTTATATTTTTTATATTTCAAAGTGTCCCTCATATTTTTGTGTACATATAACAGCTCGCCGTCTGAAATCATAAGATTCAGCTTGTTTCTCGGAGCAAGCTCCTTGATAAATGAATCAATGAGCGTAAATCGCTCCTCCGAGGAAAGCGCTCTCTCAGCCTGAGCTTCATTCAGCTTGTCAAGCATATTGAGAAACACCCTTTCCGAATCTGTATCACCTGTTTGCTTCCCGAGATAAGGTATAAGTCTGCTTCCTGAGTAGATAGTACCGTTATGAATAAGTGTCCATTGCCTTCCTGTAATATCGCCGGCGCTGAACGGGTGGCAGTTTTCAAGCTTGATTGAGCCTACAGTTGCAAACCGAATGTGTGCCATAGCACTTGTCTGAGGTTTCAGGCTTTCAAGTATTTCGGATAAAGCACTGCTTTCGATAGCTCTTTCACAGCCCTTTATGGTTTTTCCGTCATGCATCAGCCCCCAGCCGTGAGGGTGCTTTGCACTGTGGGAGAAAAACTCCGTAAGCAATGCTTTTATATCTGTCGGTTTTTCAGAGCTGAAACCGAAAAGCTCGCACATTTTATCACCTTCTTCGGTAAATATCCTCAGCATTTATCCTTGTGCAGAGAAGATTGTTAAGCTTGTGTTTTTCAAATTCAATAATCTGTTTTGATTTTTCATCATCAAAGGTATTACTCATATCATCAATTATCTGAGCCGCCCTTTCAAGTATGGGAACGTTATCTATCATAACCTCACTGAGATCATATTTTGCGGCATTTTTGTAGTTTTGCACAGCTGTTATCTGAACCTCTTCGCTAAAATCTATATCAGGCTTTTTGGAAAGGTACATCATAAGCAGATGTGCAAATTCAAGGTCTCTTTTATCAATTCCCAGCGGCTCAAGAGGGTTGATATCAAACATTCTGAGCTCAATGTGGCTGATTCCGTTTTTGAAATTTTCAAGCTTATTTATCCCTTTGGGCTTCAGCCTTACGGGAAGATAAACCTCGCTTGCAGAAAACAGCACACCTTTATTCACAAAATACTCTATGCTTGAAATAAGGCTTTCAATACTATCCGTATTTAATACGGGAACAAACTCATTCCAGTAGCCTCTTTCACTGCATCTCATTGATGAGTATCCGCTTCGTTTCAAGCCGTTCTGACCGTCTTTGTCAAGTGAAATATCATAAACGGGACTTGCAGCAGTCAGCAGCAATGGCAGCCAGCTATGTACGCTCATTTGTCTGTAAAGCCTGAGGTAGAATCTGCTTTTGAACTGCTCATAATCATCGGTATCGCATACAGACCTCAGATAATCTTCACTGAACGAGAAATTAAAATGTATTCCCGAAAAAAGCATAAGCCTTTTACCGTAGCGCCTTTCAAGCTGATCTCTGTAAAGGCGTTTTCCTCTGTGCTCGCCAACGAAGTTTGCAATCGGGATCTCATTTTCATTCTCAAACCGAGGAGGATTGCTGTACAGCCAGAACGTTTCGCCTCTTTCTGAGAGTATTTCTCTTGCCTTTGTATCAAGCACGGCGAGCTTCTCCATAGCCTCATCTACGCTCTGACAGACAGGAGTAACTATCTCTGTCTGGTTTTCACAGAAGTCACGGGTAAGGCTTTCGTCATCACCAAACGGGTGAGGTGACTGTGCAAGTCTGCCGTTACTGTCAATTCTCAAGGTCTCTCGCTCAATGCCAAAGCTGCCTTTATAAAATAGATCGTTCATAATTACGCCTCCTTGACATCGGGTCTGTGCGGTATTATAATTAATGTGCGGTGTTGCCTTAAACCGAAAGGAATGATCTTTATGTATGAAAGTATTATAGATATGCTCTCAGCCGAGGGGCTTGACCTGCACGGCATTGAGATAACACAAAACGGTGAAACCGTCCTTAAATGCATTTATGATGAGGATATCCGCTATCCTGTGTATTCTGTTACAAAGTCTGTAACATCAGCCGCATTTTCGCTCGCCTGTGATGACGGACTGTTATCAGCCGATACTCCGCTTTCAGAGTTTCTTGAAAAAAGAGCCGATATGCCGAAAGCCTTCAAGGAGCTTACGTTCAGCCGATTTCTCACTATGACGGCAGGCAAGTACCCCTTCCGCCCCGAGGGTGATGACTGGCTTGAATTTGTTTTCTCACTTGGAACTGACTTTACTGATTCGGGCTATTGCTACTCAAACATACCTGCCTACCTTGTAGGAAGAGCAGTAGAAAACGCAGTCGGCGGAGACCTTATGAAATATCTGGATAAGCGCCTTTTTGCGCCGCTTGAAATACCGTCTCCGAAATATGCCGTGTGTCCTCAGGGGCATTTCTACGGAGCAACAGGCATGGAGCTCTCTGTCCATGAGCTTACAAAGCTGGGTCAGCTTTATCTTAACGGCGGAATATTCGCAGGTGAGCGTATCCTTTCCGAGCAGGCGGTTCGTGAGACAGTAACACCTCGTCTTGATACAGGCTTCGGTGACAGCTACGGCTATTTCTTCCGCATAGGCAAGGACCATTACTCTATGGTCGGCAAATGGGGACAGCGGTGTATAGTCTTTCCCGAGAGAAAGCTTATTGTTTCATATCTTTCCCATCAGCCCGAAAGAAGTGACGAGCTATACCGCAAAATAAGAGAACAAATCTCCAATCATTCAAATCATATATGAATAATATGATTTGATTATATCATACAAAAAAACATTTGTCAATAGGCTGAAAGTTATTTTCAGCCCATGTTGATTTTATACAAATATTCCTTCGTTTTTTGTAATTATCGCCAAAATCTGAGTTAACTGTAATATTTGCCGTTCCTCAAGCGACTTATATACAGGGAGGTGTAAAGCATGCTGGACTATAATCCCAATATCCGAGAGCTCGAGCGGATAATAAATCAATATAAGAAGACAGTCTACGGCATAGCAGCTGCAATGCTCAGAAACAAGAGCGATGCCGATGATGTTTTTCAGGAGGTGTTTCTTCTGTATTATAAGAAGAACATAGCCTTTGAAACCGAAGCAGGCAGAAGAGCATGGCTCATAAGAGTTACAGTGAACAAATGCAGACAGGTAAACAACAGTGTGTGGAACACAAGAGTTGATAAAACAGATGAGCTTGAAATAGTTCACGAGTTTGCCTTTACAAATGAAGAAAGCGAGGTCTTCACAGCGGTATCAGAGCTTGAACAGAAGTACCGTATACCTGTGATACTTCATTATTTTCAGGGCTTGTCTGTAAATGAGATAGCTGACATTTTAGGTGAGCGCAGCAATACTGTAAGCGTAAGACTGAACCGAGCAAGAAAGCTCCTTAAACAGAGATTGGAGGAAGACGATGAAAACGGATATTTTTAACAGTATCAATCAAAAGCTGACTCCCGATCAGAGTCTTATCACGGAACTGCTTGAAAAAGCAGGACGTAAAGAGTTCTCCGAAGAGCCTGTAATTGATATAGAGCAGGCACCTGCCGAGCTCTTCACTGAGTCTGAGCGTGATGAGCCTGTCGAGAAGAAGGAGCAGTCAAAGATAAAGGTAAGAAGCAAGTTCCTGCCTTTTGCTGCAGCGGCTGCTGCTTTGGTAATAGTCTGCACAGGCGGTTTTTTTCTGCTGAGGGGAACAGGCATTCTTAACTATCCGGGTGCAGGCGATTCTGAAAATGCTGCGACCGAGGAAGACCTTATGACGGCTAACGGCAATGCAAAGCTTCTATTTTGCGAGGTTAACAACTGCGTAGCAGACCTGATTGCAGACGGAAGGGAAAACGAAATAGACGAGTACAGAAAATCGGACAATTATGGCAAGCCTGTCCGTCTGTCAGACCTTAAAAAGGCAGATTCAGGCAACTGTATCGACTATAGCATCTATCGGACCTTTGTTGATAACGAGATCGAAGACGGCTATATCTATTTTGAGATCGACGCTCAGTACAATGTGATAGCAGCCCAGTGGGCTAAGAGCAAAGACACAACAGCAGTAGGTCAGTATCCCGACCCCGAGTTTGACCCGACTGTCAAGCATAAGATCGGAGAGATATATCATTCGGTCGGTTATGATGATTACAACGTCTATGACGAGGTCTGGGACGGACTATCGGTAGAAATAGAGCCTGATTCCGTCACACCCACAGGCCTGACAGTGAACTTTACACGCAGCTGTGATCTGCTTGACAATCAGTATCAGATGGTAAGAAGTGATTATGAATTGTTCTCTATTAATGATGGAAATGCCAATGAGCTTGACTTCATTAGTGACGCAAGAGGCTATGAATACAGAGAGGGCGTACTCAGAAAAGAGGGTGACGCACTTACCTATAAGTATGACTGGTCGAACCTTTACGGTGCACTGGAGCCGGGTGATTATAGTATGGGTATCCATGTTATCACCAATGGCGAGGACGTTAGGGAAACACAGAATTATGAGCTGCAATTCACTATCCCGGCTGAACCTGTGGAGGTTCCCGATGTTGTAGGAATGACCTCGGAACAAGCGCAGACAGCACTAACACAAGCAGGCTTCAAGTGCTTTATCAGGGAAAGATATGATGATAATGCTGAAAAGGGTATCGTAGTAAAGCAGGATATAGAAGCAGGCACAAAGTATGAAACAGGCGGACAGGTCGTTATCTTTGTAAGTGTGGGTCCCGTTGAGAACGCTTGTAAGGTTCCCGATGTAAGAGATCTGACCGAGGAAGAGGCTGTTGCTTTTATCAAAGAAAACAAGCTTACACCAAAGGTTGAGTATATTCAGCATGATGACTCCACAAAGGGCAGAGTAGTTCAGCAGTCGATATCCGCAGGCGAGTTTGTCGCTCCGAATACAGAGGTGACACTCTCTGTCTCCACAGGCATACCCGAGCTCCCCGAGGACTGGGGCATTACAATGCGTGCAGATTCGGTAACTCCGAACAATATGAGCCTTTACTTCATAAGTGACGGCTCAGCCGAAAGCTGCGAGGTAATGACAGGAACAGAGTTTACTCTCTATAAGCTCAACGGCGATAAAGCAGAAAAGCTTGAACCGATAAGCGGAGCCTTCTGGAGAGATATAGCCCTTGAAATAAACACAGAAAAAGATGCCGAGACAAAAACAGGCATAGACTTCTCCGAGGGCGGCTACGGAGAGCTCGAAAAGGGCACATACAGAATAGAAAAGACCCTGGGTCTGACCTCGGGTCTTGACGGAGAAACAGGCGGCAGAACACGCACATTTACCTGTGACTTCACTGTAGAGTAGAACAAGGTTAAATATAAGCATAGGAGCTGAACGTTATGGACAGTAAGTTTCAGAAAATGGGCGAGACTATAGATAATGCCTTCGGTGTGTTTTATGCATGGCTTGCTGTCCTGTTCGTTCTGGCTGTGATAATAACAGCTGCGGTTATCAGGCATAAAAGGGTAGTCAGGGAAAAGGGCAGCTCATCAAGAATAGGCATTATCATACTCGTCGGATTGTTTGCGCTTGTCCTAGCACCGCTGCTTATCGGAACATTTTTATAGCTTTACTGACAGATGCTGCTTCGGCGGCATCTGTTTTGTAATATAAATGTAATTTACATTTTGTTAGATATGTGCTATACTTGAAGAGAGATTTAAGAAGCAGGTGTATTATGAGTAAATATAAGTATTTTGTATTTGATTTTGACCTTACTCTCGCAGACAGCTCTGAGGCAATACTGATGTGCTTCAAGCACGTTCTGAATGAATTCGGCTACCCTATGAAAAGCGACAGAGAGATCTATAATACCATTGGTCTTACCCTTGTTGACGGCTTTGATATCCTGACGGACACTCCGAACAATCCTCAGCGTGAGGAGCTTCGCAAGGCTTACGTCAAAAAGGCTGATGAAGTAATGGTAAAGCATACATATTTCTACGATGATACCATAGCTGTTTTGCAGGTGCTCAAACACGCTGACAGGAAGGTTGGTATAGTTTCCACAAAGTACCGTTATCGAATAGAGCAGACCTTTGAACAGCAGGCTGGCTCTATGCCTGTCGATATTATAGTCGGCGGAGAGGACGTCACCGAAGCCAAGCCCGATCCGCAGGGTCTCAATCTGATAATTGAGAAGTTCGGCGCTGATAAAGCAGATGTGCTTTACATTGGCGACAGCTATATTGATGCAGAGACTGCCCGGAGAGCAGGCGTTGATTTTGTCGGTGTTACCACCGGTTCTACCACTAGGGAGACTTTTGAAACTTATCCTCATATCTATATCGGAAAGAGCCTTCTTGATATATTTCAGAATATATAAACAATCAGTAAAGATAAATTGAAAATACTGTGAAAAACTATTGCTATATTGAGGAAAAAGTGATATAATATATTGATATTAATTTTAACGATCTATGGTCGGAAAGGACTTTATTATGATAAAGAGCATGACAGGCTTCGGCCGTGAGCATATAACTAACGAGAAACGTGAAATTATAGTTGAGATACGCTCTGTAAATCACAGGTATTATGAGTTTACAGCAAAGACACCAAGAGCCTACGGTTACCTTGATGAGAAGCTTAAAGCATTCCTTAAAAGCGGTATCTCAAGGGGCAAGGTCGAGGCGTCCGTTCTCATATACAATCTTGAGGGCACAGATGCGGAGATAGAGCTTAATCTTCCTGTTGCAAAGGGTTATGTTAATGCGCTCAGGGGCGCAGCAGACGAGCTTGCACTTACCGATGATCTGTCGCTTACCTCTATCAGCAGAATGAGCGATATCTTCACAGTTGTTAAAAAGACCGAAGACGAGGAGGTCATCTGGAATGAGGTCAAGGAAGCTGCTCAGACGGCACTTGACCGCTTTGTAGAGATGAGAATAACCGAAGGTCAGAAAATGTATGATGACATAAGCTCCAGGCTTGATACTATCGAGCAGGCAGTCACTTTCATAGAGACTAAAGCTCCCGAGTCTGCAAAGGCTTATTATGACAGGCTTTACAACAAGATCAAGGAAAGCCTTGAAGCGCTCGGTCAGACCGAGGTTGATGAGAGAAGAATAGTTACAGAGGTTGCAATCTTTTCCGATAAGGTCGCAGTTGACGAGGAGACCGTAAGGCTGAGAAGCCATATCGCTCAGTTCAGAGAGCTTATCCAAAGCGGTGAGCCTGTAGGCAGAAAGCTTGATTTCCTTGTTCAGGAAATGAACAGAGAGATAAATACCACAGGTTCTAAATGCAGCGATATAGAGATCACAAGAACTGTAGTTGATGTCAAGGCTGAGATAGAGAAAATCAGAGAACAGATTCAGAATATAGAATAACGGAGTTTTTATGAAGCTTATAAACATTGGTTTCGGAAATCTGGTTTCGTCTTTGAAGGTTGTAGCTGTTGTTTCTCCCGAGTCTGCGCCTATTAAGAGAATGATACAGGAAGCCAGAGAAAAGGGAACACTTATAGATGCGACCTACGGCAGAAAGACCAGAACTGTCATTGTTACCGACAGTGACCATATAATCCTTTGCGCTGTTACTCCCGAAACTATCGGAAGCAGGGCAGATGACGGGGAGGATGAAGATGAATAAGGGAAAGCTTTTTATAGTTTCTGCGCCTTCGGGCTGCGGAAAGGGAACTATCCTTGCTGAAGCTTTTGAGGAGAATACAGTGTATTTTTCTGTTTCCTGCACTACCAGAGACCCTCGTGAGGGTGAAGTAAACGGAAAGCATTATTACTTTTTAAGTAATGATGAGTTTGAAAAAATGATTGCTGAGGACGGCTTCCTTGAGCACGCACGTTTTGCGGAGCATTATTACGGAACTCCGAAAAAGGCTGTGTTTGATAAGCTGGAGAATGGCTGTGATGTTATTCTTGAGATAGAAACAAAGGGCGCTTTTCAGGTAAAGGAAAAATATCCCGAGGCAGTTATGATTTTCATTCTTCCGCCGAGTGTCGGAGAGCTCAGAAGAAGGCTTAATAAGCGCGGAACCGAGAATGAAGAAGTAATTGAAAAAAGAGTGAGCAAGGCGGCAGGGGAAATAGAGAAATCCATGAAATATGACTTCGTCATTATGAATGATGAGCTTGATGCCGCAGTAAAGGATTTCAATAAAGTGATAGAAGCAGCCAGACAAGGCACACATGATGCTGATGCCTTCAAGGCTGACAATATGATAAATGTTATTAAAGAGGTGCTTGAAAAATGATGTTAAGACCGTCGGTATCGGAGATTCTTTCAAATAATGAAAGCTATTATTCGCTCGTTATCGCTGTCGCAAAGAGAGCAAGAGAGATAACTGAGGACGCTTTTAATGAGAAGAAAATTCTTGATATCAAGCCTGTGCAGACTGCTGTTGAGCAGCTTGCCAACAAAGAATACAGAATAGTTGAGGACCCTGCTCTTAAGGGCTGATACTGATAAGGAGCTTGTCTGATAATGCGTGGAGTGTTTACTGTCGCTAAGGTCGCAGTCAGTGCGGCTTCTTACAGCTTTGACAGGCTTTACAGCTATCATGTCCCCGAGGATATGGAAGGTCAGGTATTAGCCGGCATGAGGGTGCTCATTCCGTTTGGAAGGGGCAACCGAAAGGTCATAGGCTTTATTGCTTCTACCTATCAGGAATCGGTATATAATGATGCTATTAAGCCGATAATATCTGTTGTTGATTCCCAAAGCCTTGTTACAGAGGAAATGATGAGGATCATTCTCTGGCTGAAGGAGCATACTTTTTGTACCTATTTTGAGGCATACAGATCTTGTGTCCCTAATGGATTTTCGTTAAGTGTATCCACACATTATGAGCTTGTAAACACTTATATTGACGAGGACAGCCTTGATGAAAGCGAGAAGGAGCTTATAGATTTTCTTCGGAATACTAAGTCGCAAAGGGATATTGATTCGCATCTTGGTGATAAGAGCAATAAGCAGCTTCAGAAGACAGTTCAGAGCCTTATTGATAAGGGCTATATCGAAACAGGAGATCTTTTCAAAAGAAAGGTCGGAGACGAAACTGTAAAAATGGTTCGTCTGACAGATGAGTATCTGAACGGAGACTTTTCTTCGGAGCTTACTCCAAAGCAGAAAAATGCTGCTGAGATGTTATCAGAGTGCGAATGTGCATCTGTTAAAGAGCTATGCTATATGACAGGCTGTACAGCCGGCATAATAAAAGCTTTGGTTGATAAGGGCGCTGCTTATACCTTTGACTATGAGGTCATGCGTGATGCACTCGGAGAGATAGGCGAAAGGGTTGATCCCGAATCTGTCATTCTTAATGATGAGCAGCAGCAGGCTTTTGAAGGCATTATCAGCTTGGTCAATGATGATAAGCCGTTTGGTGCGCTTCTTTACGGAGTGACCGGAAGTGGAAAGACTTCAGTGTTTATCAGGCTCATTAATGAGGTCATAAAAGGCGGAAAGACAGCTATGCTTCTTGTGCCTGAGATATCACTTACACCGCAGATGCTTACAAAGTTCAAAAGTCTGTTTGGTGAAAAGATAGCGGTGCTTCATTCCTCTCTTTCAATGGGACAGAGAATAGACGAGTTCAAGCGTATCAGAAACGGCGATGCAAGAATTGTTATCGGTACACGAAGCGCAGTATTTGCTCCGCTATCGGATATAGGTATAATAATTATGGACGAAGAGGGCGAGCCCTCATATAAGTCCGATCAGTCTCCAAGGTATCATGCCAGAGATGTTGCTGTACAGCGCTGCGGTTATCATAATGCCGTGCTTTTGCTTGCTTCGGCAACTCCTTCACTTGAGACCTTCAATGACGCAAAAAAAGGCAGATTTCATCTGTTTGAGCTTCATAAAAGATATAATGATGCCAAGCTTCCCGATGTAAGCATTATAGATATGCAGCAGGAAGCAGAAGAGGGAAACAGCGGCCTTTTCAGCCGAGCTCTTGCAGACGGCATACAGACGGCTCTTGACAGAAATGAGCAGATTATTCTTTTCCTTAACAGAAGAGGACACAGCACTCATGCGACCTGTCTTGACTGCCGACAGCCGATTTCATGCCCTAACTGCCGGCTTCCGCTTACCTATCATAAGAAGAATAACCGCTTTATGTGTCACTATTGCGGTTATACTATGGATAACCTTGAGAAATGTCCTGTGTGTAAAGGAGATAAAATCAGGCTTACAGGTGTCGGCACTCAGAAGGTAGAAGATGAGCTTGCAAGGCTGTTCCCTGCGGCAAGGCTCCTCAGAATGGATGCAGACACGACATCGTCAAGGTATTCCTATGAGAAGAATTTCAAAGCCTTTGAAAACCATGAGTATGATATACTTCTTGGTACTCAGATGATAGCAAAAGGGCTGAATTTCCCCGATGTAACTGTAGTCGGTGTTATCTCGCTTGATAAAGCCTTGTTTACAGGTGACTACAGAAGCTATGAGCGTACCTTTTCTCTGCTCACACAGGTAGCAGGACGCTGCGGCAGAGGAGAGAAACCGGGAAAAGCGTTTATTCAGACATTTGTGCCTGACCATTATGTTATAAATCTTGCAGCACAGCAGAATTATGATGAGTTTTTCAAAGAGGAATCAGCCCTCAGAAAAACGCTTACATATCCGCCGTATTGCGATATATGTGTGTTTGGCTTTTCTTCTCCGATGGAGAGCCAGACTGTGGCTGCTGCAAATTGGGTAACGGCAAGAATAGCACAGTATATAAAGGAGAATAAGGTAAGCTTTCCTTTAAGAGCTCTTGGTCCTGCACCCTGTACACTTGGTATTATTAATGGCCGTTACAGATACAGACTGATACTTAAATCAAAGAATATAAAGGATTTCAGAGCAATGATAAGGACAGTTCTGGAAGACTTCTATAAACAAAAACAGTTAAAGACCGTTAGAATATATGCCGATCTGAACGGTGATATCGGACTTTGACCGAAAGGAAATTAATTATGGCAATAAGAAAGATACTCAACAAAAGTGATGAGATACTTCACAAAAAATGCAAGCCTGTGACAGAGTTTGATGATAAGCTTGCTCAGCTTATTGATGATATGATTGAAACTCTGCGTAAGGCTGAGGGTGTTGGTCTTGCAGGACCGCAGGTTGCAAAGCTCAGAAGAGTTGTAGTCATCATAATCGAGGATCAGGTCTATGAGCTTGTTAATCCTGAGATACTTGAAAAGTCCGATGAGAAGCAGAGAGTGCTCGAGGGCTGTTTGTCATGCCCGGGCGAGTGGGGATATGTAACAAGACCAATGGCTGTAAAGTTCAAGGCACAGAACAGACACGGTGAGTGGTATGAAATGCAGGTAACTGATCTGTTTGCTCAGTGTGTTTGTCATGAGCTTGATCATCTTGACGGTCATATCTTCACTGAAATAGTTGAGGAATTTGTAAATATAGAGGACGAACAGCAATGAAGATAGTTTTTATGGGAACACCTGATTTTGCTGTTCCGACACTTGCTGCCCTGTACAGCAGCAGACACGAGATCGCGGCTGTGTTCACCCAGACAGACAAGCCTAAAGGCAGAGGCTATAAGCTTACACCGCCGCCTGTTAAGGTTCTGGCTCTGGAGCATAATACAGCAGTGTATCAGCCTAAAAGCCTGAAAAAGGATGCCGATGAATATCTTGACGTTCTCAGGGATATAGCTCCTGACGTTATTGTTGTGGCAGCTTATGGAAAGATACTTCCAAAAGAAGTGCTTGATATTCCGAGACTTGGCTGTGTGAATGTTCACGGCTCGCTTCTTCCGAAATACAGAGGGGCAGCTCCTATACAGCAGAGTGTTCTTAACGGTGATGCTGTAACAGGTATCACAACAATGCTTATGGGAGAGGGCCTGGATACAGGAGACATTCTTCTGCAGAGAGAGACTGAAATCGGTGAAAACGAGACCGCTTCCGAGCTCTTTGACAGGCTGTCCGTGATAGGAGCAGAGCTTCTTATCGAAACGCTTGAAGGTCTTGAAGCAGGCAGCATAATGCCTGTAAAACAGGACGATTCAAAAGCGACATATGCAGGAATGCTTGATAAGAGTATGTGTGAGATAGATTATACAAAGCCTGTTTTCAGTGTTCACAAGCATATTTGTGGACTTTCTGACTGGCCTTGTGCAGTGACTAAGCTTGACGGAAAGAGACTTAAAGTTTATCGCTCAGAGATCGTCATGAATATGAAAGCCAATAAAGAGCCGGGTACAGTGCTTGATGACAAGCTTTCTGTTGCTTGCTCCGACGGTGTTATCAGATTCACTGAGGTTCAGGCTGAGGGCTCAAAGCGTATGAAGGCTGAGGATTATCTCAGAGGAAAGCCTGTTCCTGCGGGAACGAAGCTCGGGTAGCGGCTGTATGGGTAATGCGAGAGGCTTTGTATTAAAGCTGCTGGTCAGACAGGAGCAAAGCGGTTCATATTCAAATATACTTCTAGATCAGAAGCTCTCACGTTCTCAGCTTGATGAGCGTGAAAAGAAGTTTGCTGCTGCTCTGTTTTACGGAGTTATCGAGCGCAGACTGACGCTTGATGCGATAATTGACAGCCGATGCAATAAAAAGGCTGAAAAGCTGAGTTCAGATGTAAGAAATATTCTTAGAATGGGTATTTATCAGCTGAAGTATATGGATTCGGTTCCTGATAATGCGGCAGTCGATGAATCTGTAAAGCTTGCTAAAAAGGGCAGAAATCCTGCCGCAGCAGGCTTTGTAAATGCTCTCCTTCGTGGGTTTATAAGAGATAATAAGTGCTTGCCCTCGGTTAAGGGCAAGGTTAAAATGCTGGCACTTGAATACTCCTGCCCTGAGTGGCTTGTACGCAAATGGGCAGACGATTACGGTTTCAATGCCTGTGAGGGGATACTCAGAGCATCGCTTGGAAAAGCCCCTGAATATGCAAGACTAAATACTGCAAAGTCAGAAACTCGGTTCATTATCTCAATGCTTGAGCAGGAAGGTGTTCATGTCACAGATATGGGATACGGCTGCGTAAAGCTTTCGGGCTTTGGTGCGGTCGAGGAGCTTGAAGCGTTTAAGCAAGGGCTTATCCATGTGCAGGATCTGTCCTGTCAGCTTTGCTGTATGGCACTTGATCCCAAAGCCGGAGACACAGTTCTTGATTTGTGTGCAGCTCCGGGCGGTAAAACCTTTACTATCGCAGAGCTTATGAATAATAAGGGTCAGATAATGGCGTTTGACCTGCATGAAAACAGAGTAAAGCTTATTAAAAGCGGTGCTGAAAGGCTCGGCCTTGATTGTGTCAGTGCGTCGGTAAATAATGCTAAGGAGCATAACTGTGATATACCGCTTTCAGATAAGGTTTTGTGTGATGTTCCGTGTTCGGGACTTGGAGTTATCAGACGAAAGCCTGAGATAAAGTATAAGCCTGAAAATGATCTTGAAAGGCTGCCTGAGATTCAGTTTGACATTCTGAAAACTTCAGCGACTTATGTCAGGGTCGGCGGAACTTTAGTTTATTCGACCTGTTCGCTGTCAAAGGCTGAGAACGAGGCTGTTGTTGAGCGCTTTCTTTCTGAAATGCCTGATTTTGAGCCCGTAATTATCGGGGAGCTTGCAGGAAAGACATTTGACAGCTCAAGTGTTACCATATTTCCCGATATGTTTGATTCTGACGGTTTCTTTATTGCGAAATTTCGCAGACTGAGGTGATAGCTTGTATACCCTTGATGAAAGCGGAAAAATTGATATACTCGATCTGCTGTATGATGAACTTGAAGAGCAGATCAGACTTCTTGGTGAGCCGAAATTTCGGGCAGCTCAGATCTTTGATTGGCTTCATGTAAAAAAAGTCAAAGAATTTTCACAAATGAGTAACATTTCTGCACAATTGCGGAATAAGCTCAGCAAAAAGTTTTGTATAAAATCACTATTTATTGTAAAAAGACTTGAATCAAGTACCGATAATACTGTAAAATATCTATATGAGCTTGAAGACGGTAATCATATTGAGACCGTTTTGATGGAATACAGCTATGGAAAAACGCTTTGTGTTTCTTCTCAGGTAGGCTGTAAGATGGGCTGCAGATTCTGCGCATCTACGCTTGCAGGCTTCAAGAGGGATCTGACATCTTCCGAGATTCTTGAACAGGTGTATGAGACAGAGCGTGACCAGGGTATCAGTATTTCAGGGCTTGTGCTTATGGGTATAGGTGAGCCTCTGGATAATTACGATAATGTAGTAAATTTCCTGAGACAGCTGAGTGCGCCTAAGGGGAGAAATCTTTCTCTTCGTCATGTATCGCTTTCGACCTGCGGAATTGTGCCGATGATATATGAGCTTTCAAAGCTCGATCTTGGGCTTACGCTGTCGATATCACTTCATTGTCCGAATGATAAGGGCAGAAGTGAAATAATGCCGATCAATAATAAATATAATATATCAGAGCTTATGGCTGCCTGCAAGGACTACTTTGCTAAGACGGGAAGGCGTATATCCTTTGAGTATGCTCTGATAAACGGAGTGAATGACACTCCTGCACACGCAGATGAGCTTGCAGCTCTGCTGAGAGGTTTTATCTGCCATGTGAATATTATCCCTGTCAATAAGATTAAAGAGAGAAATTACAGCTCAGACAGAGCTGCCGCAAAGAGATTTGCACATCTTCTCGGAAAGCTTGGTATAAATGCCACAGTAAGAAGGACCCTCGGAGCAGATATAGATGCAGCCTGCGGTCAGCTGAGAAGAGAGTATGAAATATAGCAGAAAGGACGGTGAGCCGTTTGTTCGTTGCATCGAATACTGATAAAGGTAAAGTCAGAGAAGAAAACCAGGACAGAGTTGAGACAAGATTTCTTGGCGATAATATGTCTGTAGCTATAGTCTGCGACGGTATGGGCGGCGCAGCCTCGGGTGCAGTTGCAAGTCAGCTTGCTGTTGATACGATTGCGCACAGGGTAGTTGATAATTTCCGTCCTGATATGAAACCAAATTCTATAAGAAATCTTCTTCTTACATCTGTTCATGCTGCGAATACCGTAGTTTATGAAAAGAGCCGTGAGGATATAGATAAAAACGGTATGGGTACTACCTGCGTTGCAGCACTTGTTGTGAACAAGTGTATTTACGTTGTCAATGTCGGAGACAGCAGAGCGTATATTCTGACTGACAGCGGCATAAAGCAGATAACTACTGACCATACCTATGTTGAAATGCTTCGTCAGTCGGGACAGATAACCGATGAAGAGGCTAAAAATCACCATATGAAGAATGTCATAACAAAGGCAGTCGGAGTTGAACCCGATGTTGAGGTCGATTATTTCGAGCTTGAGGAGTGGGGCAATTTTTCGATAGTGCTTTGTTCTGACGGCTTGTCAAACTACTGCTCTGATGATTTTATTTATGAGACTGTGTTTGGCAAAAACCTCGATGAGGCTATAAAAACATTGATAAATTATGCAAATGAAAGCGGCGGAAGAGATAATATAACTGCTGCTATCATAGCTAATTGATAAAGGAACATAAGTATATAGATTAGAATTGGAGTTGAATTGAATGGATTCTAATATCGGCAAAAAGCTCGACGGCAGATATGAAATAACCGAGCTTATAGGCGTCGGCGGAATGGCTGACGTGTATAAAGCTATAGATGTTATGGAAAATCGTACTGTCGCCGTAAAAATCCTGAAGGCTGAATTCTCTGAGAACGAGGAGTTTCTAAGGAGATTCAGGAATGAGAGCAAGGCTATTGCGGTGCTCTCTCACCCTAATATCGTCAAGATCTATGATGTGGGCTTTTCTGATGAGATACAGTTCATTGTTATGGAATATATTGACGGTATCACGCTCAAGGAATTTATTGAGCAGCAGGGTGTGCTTCGCTGGAAGGATGCACTGCACTTTGTAACACAGATACTGAGAGCTTTACAGCACGCACATGACAAGGGTATAGTTCACCGTGACATAAAGCCTCAGAATATTATGCTCTTCACTGACGGTACTATCAAGGTCATGGACTTTGGTATCGCAAGATTCTCCAGAATTGACGGTAAGACCCTTTCTGATAAGACAATAGGCTCTGTTCATTATATTTCACCTGAGCAGGCAAGAGGTGATATGACCGATGAAAGGTCTGACATCTATTCTGTTGGTGTAATGCTTTACGAGATGCTTACAGGAAGGAAGCCGTTTGAGGGCGAGAATCCTGTATCTATAGCTGTCAAGCATATGCAGGACAAGGCAGTTGAGCCAAGAGAGATAATGCCCTCTATTCCTGAGGCGCTTGAAGAGATCGTTATCCACGCAATGGAGAAGGATCCTATCAGACGTTATCAGTCTGCAGCCGAGATGATTAAGGATATAGATACATTCAAGATCAATCCTTCCGTAGTATTCGGCTATAAGAACGGTGTTTCAGCAGCTGATAATGCACCTGTAGTGCCGGTTTCCTCAAACAACATTTATGATGAAGAGGATCAGTACGAAGAGGATTACGATGATGACGAAGAGGAAGATGATGAGGACGAAGAGGACGAGAAGAAGCGTTCTTATGTAGTTCCTATTCTCCTCGGAATGACCGTTGCAGTTGTAATTATTGCTTGTATAGTTATTGTATATTCAGTTCTGAATTCATTCAGCGGCGATGACGGACTTGGTTCAAAGGGCGTTGTAACGCTTCCGAACTTTGTTGGAATGAACATCGTAAAGGTTGAGCAGGATTATAAGGACAAGCTGAAATTTGATGTTTCAGAAGAGTATAACAATGAGTTTGACGAGGGTATCATCATCGGACAGGCTCAGACGGTCGGCAAGCAGGTCAAGGAAGGAACGACCATAGCACTGACTGTAAGTAAGGGTAAAAAGATGATAACCGTGCCTGATATGACGGCTAAGGAAAGTGCCGTCGCCCAGAGTGAGCTCAAGGCCGCAGGATTTAATGTCGTATTGCGAGAGCAATGGACAGATGATGTTGCTAAGGGTCTTGTAGTCAAGACCGAGCCTGCTGCAGGTGAGCAGCACGCAGAGGGCGCAACAGTTGCTGTATTCGTCAGCATGGGACCTGTTGAGACCAGAGTTAAAGTTCCTGATGTAGTTGGTCTTACAGAAGAGAAGGCTGTTAAGTCGCTCAAGGAGAATAAGCTTACTCCTATCGTTCAGGAGGTTGAGCATGACGGTGATAAGGGCAAGGTAATCGAGCAGGATCTCGAGGCCGGTTCTTATCAGGAGAGAAATACCGAGGTTATAATCTATGTATCTTCGGGTGAGGTTGCTCCTACACAGCTGACATTCTCTATGCCGCTGCCTGAGGGCCTTAATGGTTCTTACTCGCTTGATATTTACAAAGACGGAAATGTAGCTTATACTCAGAAGATCTCTAACGGTGAGGCTGTTGCAGGCGGTTCTGTAAACATCACTGTTGAGGGTAAGAAGAAGGAAGTTCTGACTATCTACGTTAAGAGCGATGAGACTACACAGCAGTGCAGATACGCTGTATATGATATAGACTACGATAATAAGAGCGCAACTCTCAGCGGAAGCCTGAACGAGAGTGGCCTTATCAATATCAGTCCTACAACTACAGCACAGTCTGAATTTGAAGTGTTCATTAACAGCGGTAACGGAGGAAATGCATCTGTATCAAGCAGCAAGGCTAAGGCAGGTACAACTATAAACGTTACTGTAACACCTAACACAGGATTCACAGTTGGTACTGTTACTGTAACCTATGGCGGTCAGACAATGGATATTACTTCCAGCAGAAGCTTTAATATGCCAAGCTCGAATGTAACCGTAGATGTAACATTCAATGCAGAAGCACAGCCGGAGCCTCAGCAGCCCGAACAGAATGACGGCGGAGACCAGCAGCAGTAATATGACAGGATTAATAATCAAAGCAGTCGGGGGCATCTACACCGTAGAAGCCTCCGACGGTGTTTATCAGTGCAAAGCCAGAGGGATTTTCAGGAAGAAAAATATCTCACCTGTCTGCGGAGACAGGGTTGATATATCTTTTGAAGATGACAGCACAGGTGTAATTGAGAAAATATCAGAGCGCAGGTCTGTGCTTATAAGACCGCCTCTTGCTAATCTTGATGCGCTCGTGTTTGTGTCCTCAACCTGTGAGCCGAAGCCTAATCTGACGCTGCTGGACAAGTTTATTGCAGTAGCCGTTTTCAAGAAGATCGAGCCTGTTATAGTTTTCACTAAGGTGGATAAGTATTCTGCCGATGAGTATGCAGATATTTACCGAAGCTCGGGCTTTGAGGTTTTTGAAATAGACAATACTACAGGTGAAGGCTCAGCCGGCTTGAAGAAAAGGCTTCAGGGGAAGCTTTCTGCGTTTACGGGCAATACGGGTGTAGGAAAGTCATCTCTTCTTAACTGCCTGTTTCCCGAGCTTTCGCTTGCTACGGCTCAGATAAGCAAAAAACTCGGCAGAGGAAGACATACCACACGTACTGTTGAGCTATACAAGCTTCCTGACGGCGGTTATATAGCAGATACTCCGGGCTTTTCGGCTTTTGATACGAACAGATATGACATTATACTTAAAGATCAGCTTGCTGAGTGTTTTACGGAGTTTTCTCCTTATATCGGTAAATGTCGTTTCCAGGATTGCAGCCACACAAAAGAAAAAGGCTGCGCAGTTATTGAGGCCGTTGACAGCGGCCTGATAGCACGTTCAAGGCATGAAAGCTACGTAACAATGTATGAGCAGGCAAAGCAGATAAAGGAATGGGAGCTGAAAAACAATGGCTAGACCCTGTGCAGTCTTCGTGGGCGGAGATCCCGTATCAAAGACCGTTCTCGACAGAGAGAAGCTGGAGTCTTCCCTTATTATCACTGCTGATGTAGGCTATAGAAGAGCAATTGATCTGGGTATTACTCCTGATATTGTTCTCGGAGATTTTGATTCTTCTGAAAAGCCCGAGGGTGTAAATGCTGAGGTTTATCCTGTTGAAAAAGATGATACAGACCTTATGCTGGCGCTAAAAAGGGCAATATCTGAGGGCTGTGATGATATTACAATTTACGGTGCTTGCGGAGGAAGGCTTGACCATACTGTCGGAAATATTCAGGCAATGGCATATTGTGTGAGCCGTGGTGTCAGGTGCTGTATTATTGCAGATGATCAGAGGGCGGAAATGTTCCCTGCAGGTGAATATCGGATTGAACCTATGAAGAATTGGTCACTGTCTCTTTTTGCTTATGGCGGTGATGTTAAGAGACTAACTATAAAGGGTGCTAAATACTGTTGTGAGGATATTACGCTTACTCCATATTTCCCTCTTGGTGTTTCTAATGAAGCATCTGAGTATCCTGCACATATCAGCTTTGAGAGTGGTTATCTGCTGTGCATAAGGTCAAAGCTATGAACAGAAATCTGCTTTTCAGAATAGTATAGTATACGCCGTAAGGCACAATACTTTGGAGGTACTTATTATGAAGATCGTGGTTGTAAAAAGCCCGAAGATTTTATCGGGTATGCTTAGACTGATCTTTAAGGTCAAAAAATACGAGGAATAATAAACAATCCGATCGGCTTTGCGTCGGTCGGATTTTTCGTTAACAAAAAATTTACATTTGTTGGTGTAAAATAATTTGAAATGTATAGAAAAATAATTATATTTATGCTATAATATTTAATGTAAATATGTGTAACGATCATTCATTTGAAAGGAAGGATCAAATATGAAGCTGAATTATGAAGAGGCTGAAATTGAAATAGTTATGTTTGAAATAGCGGATGTTATCCAGGCCAGCGATGATTTAGGTCCGATGATACCGGTTTAATATGCTTTTATTCGGCAGGCAATATTTGTATTGTCTGCCGATATGTATGATAAGGTTATTTGCTTAGTAAGGAGTTGCTTTATGCCTGAGTTTAAGATTCTGTTAGCCAAAAAAACTATACAGATAAACTCTGTCTATGATGAAGTCAAGGATTTATGTGCTGACTATTTAACTGACGGTGAAGCAGATTTTTGTGTCAGTATAAGCCAAGAAGACCTTACAGCTGAAAGGGAGAAAGCTGTCAGATCTGCAATAGCTGAGGGCAGAAGACCTTATGAAAGCACTGACAGTTACCTTGAGACGCTTGCAGTTTACAGGCAAATAAGCGAACAGATGCCTTTGTATAATACAATACTATTTCATGGTTCATGTATTGAGGTTGACGGGAAGGCATATTTGTTTACTGCAAAGTCGGGAACAGGAAAATCAACGCATACAAGGCTTTGGAGAGAGCTTCTCGGTGAACGCGCTGTAATGATAAATGACGATAAGCCTCTTATACGGATCACAGATGAAGGTGTAACAGTTTTCGGAACCCCGTATAACGGTAAGCACAGACTTGGAAGTAATTCATCAGCACCGCTTAAGGCAGTCTGCATTCTTGAACGAAGCGAGAAAAACGAGATTGCCAAAGTAAGCTATGAGGCATATTACGGAAAGCTTATTCAGCAGATGTACCGCCCCTTTGATCCTGTTTCGCTTTCAAAGTCGCTTATTTTGCTTGATAAGCTGATACAGAATACGGAGCTTTACAGGCTTGGCTGTAATATGGACATTGAAGCCGCCGAGGTTGCATATAATGCAATGAAGGGCTGATATACAGTTATAAATCAGCATTTTTCTGTTTGTGTCAGAGAAATGCTGTTTTGTTTTTTATTTGCTTGACAAATTGACGTTTATAATGTATAATAATATTTTGTAGGAATATTTTTATTTATAGGAGTGTGTTAATATGGCTGCAAATTCCAAGACCGTTTCAAAGGCAGGATATGCTAAATTACAGGAGGACCTTGAGTACCTCGTAACCGTCAAAAGAAGGGAAGTTGCTCAGAAACTTAAAGAGGCTCGTTCGTTCGGAGACCTTTCCGAGAACGCTGAGTATGATGAGGCCAAGAATGAGCAGGCTATTCTCGAGTCCAGAATTAATGAACTTGAGCTTCTGATCTCGAATGCTGTAGTAGTTGAAGACGATGATATCTCACTTGATGAGATTGGAGTTGGTTCTGTTATAAGAATCAGAGACATTGAGCTAGATGAGGTTGAGACACTTCAGATTGTAGGTTCTACTGAGTCTGACCCTGACACGGGAAAGATTTCTGATGAGTCGCCTATAGGCAGAGCAGCTCTTCACCATAAGGTGGGAGATGTTTTTGAGGCAGAAACTCCTGCAGGACTGCTTAAATTCGAGGTCATTGATATTTCAAAGTAATCAAGAATATAACAGTCAGAAAGGATTTTTATAATGAGTGATGTAAAGGAAAATACTGCTGCTGTTGAAGAGACAGCAGAGCTTTCCGCAGAGGAGATCAATTCCTATAAGAAGATAAGAATGGAAAAGCTTGCCGAGCTTCAGGCTGAGGGCAGAGATCCGTTTGTAATAACAAAGTATGATGTTACATCAAGCTGTGTAAGTGCTAAGGAGACTTATGAGAAGGTCGAGGCTGAGTGTAAGGCTCAGGCCGGAGACGATGAAGAGGCTTTAGCTGCTGCCCTTGAAGCTAACAGAGTAAATGTTTCTATTGCCGGACGAATGATGTCAAAGAGACGTATGGGTAAGGCAGGATTTATAGATATTCATGACAAGAGTGGAAAGATACAGGCTTATGTTCGTCTTGATGCTGTTGGAAAGGAAGCCTTTGACAGCTATATCAAGAAGGGCGATATCGGCGATATAGTTGGAATCAAGGGCTATGTGTTCAGAACTAAGATGGGTGAAATCTCGGTTCATGCTGAGGAAATGACCCTGCTTTCAAAGAATCTGCTGCCGCTGCCCGAGAAGTGGCATGGTCTTACAAATCAGGACGTGAGATACCGTCAGAGATATACAGACCTTATCTGTAATCCTGAGGTAAAGGATACGTTTATCAAGCGTTCGCAGATTATATCTTCCATCAGAAGATATCTTGACAGCCAGGATTTTATTGAGGTTGAGACACCGATGCTGGTATCGAATGCCGGCGGTGCTGCTGCAAGACCGTTTGAGACGCATTATAATGCTCTGAATGAAGATGTAAAGCTCAGAATTTCGCTTGAACTTTACCTCAAGAGACTGATAGTCGGTGGACTTGAAAGAGTTTATGAGATTGGAAGAGTGTTCAGAAACGAGGGTGTTGATGCAAGACACAATCCTGAGTTCACACT
>DGRP01000017.1:22982-32282 GCA_002391065.1 Ruminococcus sp. UBA4385
ATGGAGCTTTATCAGGCATATACTGATTATCATGGCATGATGGATTTGACAGAGAATATGTTCCGTCATGTAGCTCAGGAGGTCTGCGGAAAGACCTGTGTGCCTTATGGTGAGTATGAGATAGACCTTGGAAAGCCATTTGAGAGAATGACAATGATCGAGGCTGTAAAGAAGTACTCGGGTGTTGACTTCAATGAAGTCGCTGATACAGATTCTGCAAAGGCGCTTGCTAAGGAGCATCATATTGAATTTGAAGACAGACATACTAAGGGTGATATCCTTAACCTGTTCTTCGAGGAGTTTGTAGAGGAGCATCTTATTCAGCCTACATTCATAATGGACCACCCTGTTGAGATTTCGCCTCTTACAAAGAGAAAGCCAGATGCACCTGATTATGTCGAGCGTTTTGAGCTGTTTATCACAGGCCGAGAGATGTGTAATGCATACTCAGAACTTAATGACCCGATAGACCAGAGGGAGCGTTTCCTTGCACAGGAGGAGCTTCTGAAGCAGGGCGACGAAGAGGCAAACCATCTTGATGAGGATTTCCTGAGAGCACTTGAAATAGGAATGCCTCCAACGGGTGGAATTGGCTACGGCATTGACAGACTTGTAATGCTGCTGACTAATTCTCCTGCTATAAGAGATGTATTGCTGTTCCCGACGATGAAGAGTATTGATTAAAAAGTTGCGTAATATCGCAGTTTAAGAGCTGTTTGATTTACCAAAAAAGTCATTTTACCAAGTTTTTACCAAAAAACATAGGGGCTGCTTACCCGTTAAGCAGTCCCTATATTATTTATCTCAACCTAAAAGTACCGTCAATGTTGTTGAAAGTACGGCGTTTCTTCTCTGCTTGCACTTCGTTGTAAATCTCCATTGTAGTACGAATGTCTGAATGTCCCATTATGTACATGATGACATCAATACTATCGGTATGCTCACAAAGTCTGGTACAGAAAGTGTGTCTCATTACATGACAACTGATTTTTTCTGGAAGCAACAACGCTTTTCTGTTCTCTTCTTTTGCCCTACGCAATTCTTCTTCGTTGTAACTGTCCCTTATGCGATACAAAGCGGAGTTAATGTTTCTACCGTTGATAACATTACCAAACCTGCCTGACAAAACAAACCCCGATGGGGTAGACGGATAGGCATATAAAGCACGTTTTCGGTCTTAACACCTGTTACTTCATCGTTGCCGCCGGGAAACCTTGCATCGCCTGCGGTGGAGGGGATAAATATCTGTCGGGTTGAAAAAAGTTCTGACTATGGTATAATTGAAAAGAAGATTCGATATAAAATCCTATAAGGAATTTTATTATGGAAATAGAATACAGATGATTGACCGACAATAAGCATTATTCCGAAAAATTGTTGATTAAAACGTAAAATAATCAATTCCTAATCATTTACAATTTTATATATAAATGCTTTGGATTTATTGTTGATTATTGATATTGACGAAAATCAACGTCTATGATAGAATATATGTGGCTAGGTATGCAATTATGATTTTTATTGAATTACTACGGATGTGATTTTTTGGAAATAAATGTTCTTAGAAGGCTTGAAAATACAGCATCCAGGCTGCCTGATAAGGCTGCTTTTTCTGATACTGAGTCAAGTCTTACTTTTTGCGAAGTTCTTGATAAAGCAAAACGTGTCGGAAGTGCTCTTTGCGGTAAGGTAAATGCCCGTCAGCCTGTAGCTGTAATGTCAGGCAGGAATGTTTTTACCCCTGTTATTTTTTTAGGAATTGTTTATGCAGGCTGTTTTTATGCACCTATGGATGCTTCACAGCCTGAACCCAGACTCAGAGATATTTTGTCGGTTCTTCAGCCTAAACTGATGATAGCTGACCGTGAGAATATAGAACGTGCAAGGTCGCTTGGATTTGAGGGTGAGATACTTTGCGCTGAGGAACTTTTTGAAGCTGAGATAAATGAAAGCTTTCTTAGTCAGACTGCGAGGAATTCCTGTGCTGATGATCCTCTTTACGTTATTTTTACTTCGGGTTCAACAGGGAAGCCCAAGGGCGTTATAACCTCAATGCAGTCTCTGATGTTCTATATAGATTCATATACCGAAGTAATGGGCATAGATGAGAGTGATGTACTTGGAAATCAGTCACCTCTTGATTATATCGCAGCGATAAGAGATATTTATCTTCCGATATTTACAGGCGCATCAATGTTTATTATCCCGAAGCAGTATTTTGTAATGCCGGCTCAGCTTTTTTCTGCATTGAATGAGTATAAGATAACATCTGTTGGCTGGAGCGTATCTGTTTTTACAATAGCCGCTAAGGTTGGTGCTTTTGACGGGGAGCTTCCACGATATTTGAAAAAAGTGTGCTTTTCAGGCTCAGTTATGCCATGCAGTGTTTTGAGGATCTGGCAGGAAAAGCTTCCCGATACAAAGTTTGTTAATCAGTACGGACCGACTGAATGTACAGCCTCCTGCACATACTATGAGGTAGAAAAGATGGTTGAAGACAGCGATGTTCTTCCTATAGGTGTTCCGTACAGAAATTACAGGGTGTTCCTTTTAAACGATGACAATACGAAAACTCCCGTAGGTGAACAGGGTGAGATCTGTGTTTCAGGTCCTATCCTTGCACTGGGATATTATAATAACAGAGAGCTTACCGAAAAGTCGTTTATTCAAAATCCGCTGAACAAGGCTTACAATGAGCTGATATATAAAACAGGAGATTACGGTATCCTCAGAGAAGACGGAATTCTTGAATTCTGCGGCCGTAAGGACAGACAGATAAAGCATCTTGGGCACAGAGTTGAGCTTTCAGAGATCGAGGCTTGTGCACTCAGACTTGAGAGCATTACCGAAGCCTGTGCAATGTATCTGAAAGAGAAGGAGCTTATTTATCTGTTCTATACAGGTACAGCATCAAGCAAGGAAGCCGCTGTTCATTTCAGAGCGATACTTCCAGGTTTTATGGTTCCGAGAAAGCTTATCAGGCTTGACGAGATGCCTAAGCTTTCAAACGGAAAAATTGATATGCAAACACTAAAGTCAATGATGTAATAAAGGAGAATAATTATGTTAGAGCAGTTAATGGAAATACTCGAAGAACTCAGACCTGATGTTGATTTTGAGAATGAAAAACAGCTTATCACAGACGGTATACTCGATTCATTTGATATTGTATCACTCGTAGGTGAGCTTAACGATGCTTTTGATATAGAAATTCAGGTAGGCAACCTTGTTCCTGACAATTTTAACAGCACTGAGGGCATGATCGCACTTATAGAGAAGCTTCAGGACGAGGACTAAGCTTTACAAGGAGACAATATGAACGATAAGATATTGAAAGAGGCTGTCGGCCGATTTGGTACGCCCTGCTATGTTTTTGATACAGATAAATTTGCAGACCGTGCTGAAAAAGTCAGAGCAGCATTTGGTGACAGCGTGGGGCTTTGCTATTCTATTAAAGCAAATCCCTTTTTGCTTGCAGCTTTGCCTGATGTGTTTTCATATATTGAGGTATGCTCGCCGGGTGAGCTCAGTATTTGCGAGAATGTTGGTGCTCCGCTTGATAAGATCATTTTCTCAGGCGTGAATAAGACAGCCGAGGATATTGAAAGAGCATATAATGATGGTGTAAGCATTTTTACAGCTGAAAGTTTACTGCATCTTGAGCTTATAAATAAGTGTGCAGAAAGCTTTGGCGGCAAGGCCGGAGTTATTTTAAGACTTGCTCATGGAAGCCAGTTCGGTATTGACCGGGATGAGCTTTGCAGTCTTATAGAGAAAAGAAATGACTATCAGTCTGTTGAGATAATCGGTCTTCACTATTTCACAGGAACTGCCAAAAATAAAGCTAAAACAATTGCGAAAGAACTTGCTCTTCTTGATGAGCTTTGTGAAGAGCTGAAAGAGAAGTACAGCTATGTTCCTGAGCATATTGAGTACGGCACAGGTCTTGCAGTAGAGTATTATAAAGATCAGACCGAAGAAACTGACCTTGCTCTTCTTGCCGAGGCATCAGAGCTTGTTCGTAATTTTGCCGAGAAATACCCTCTGACTGTCGAAATGGGTCGCTTTTTTGCTGCTGAGTGCGGTTATTATCTTAGTAAGGCTATGGACATAAAAACTAACAGCGAAATTAATTATGTTATCTGTGACGGCGGTATTAATCAGCTTAATTATTATGGACAGAACATGGCAATGAAAGTCCCTCCGATAAAGGTGCTTGATAAGAACGGCGAAACAGATGATTACTGCCTCTGCGGAAGCCTTTGTACCACTGCCGATGTTCTTGTCAGAAAGGTGAGCCTGCCGAAGCTTGATATCGGCGATGTCATCTGCTTTGCAAAGTGCGGTGCATACTCAGTCTCTGAGGGTATAGCTGCATTTTTGTCAAGGGCTGTTCCGAATGTTGCAGGCTATAGCGAGAAAAACGGATTGACACTGTGGCGTTCTCTTACTGAGACACATTTTCTTAACACTCCGCAAAACGGAGGTAATATTAAGTGACATATACATCATTAGCCTATCTCCTGTTTGTAGCAGGCTGTCTGCTCGTATACGGAGTATGTCCAAAGAAGTTTCGCTGGTGTGTGCTTCTGGCAGCCAGCATAGGATTCTATGCTATCGTTTGTCTGAAGTACATCAGCTTTATTATTCTTACTGCCTTATCCACCTGGGGCGGCGGTGTCTGGCTTTCAAAATATATTTCAAAGTCAGATGATTTTATTAAGTCTCAGAAGGGTAAATGGAGCAAAGATGAAAAAAATGCCTATAAGGATAAGGTTACTAGAAATAAGAAGCTGATTGTAACTGCAATACTGCTTCTTAATTTCGGCATACTTGCGTTTCTTAAATACTATAATTTCTTTGCTGAATCCCTTAATGGCATACTAAAGCATTTTGGCGGAACACTTCCGAAGCTTGGCTTGTTCCTGCCCTTGGGTATTTCGTTCTATACCTTCCAGTCGATGGGCTATATCATCGACATTTACCGTAAAAAGGTCAATGCGGAAAAAAATCCGCTTAAGCTTCTGCTTTTTGTTTCGTTCTTTCCGCAGATCGTGCAAGGACCTATCAGCTTCTATAATGATCTTGCAGGTCAGCTTTATGAGGGTAAGAGCCTTCGCTTTGAAAATATCAAACAGGGAGTTTTGCTGATTACATGGGGCTTTTTCAAAAAGCTTGTAATTGCTGACCGTCTTGTAGCTGCCGTTAATGTTGTTGCACCGAATTATAAGACTTATTCCGGTACAGTAGTTTGCCTGACAGCTCTTATCTATGCGCTGCAGCTTTATACCGACTTTTCGGGCGGTATTGATATTTCCAGAGGAGTAGCTCAGCTATTTGGCATTAATATGGCTGAAAACTTTAAGCGACCGTACTTTTCCAGAGATATATCCGAGTACTGGCGTCGCTGGCATATTACCTTGGGTGCATGGCTGAAGGAATACCTTTTCTATCCGATAGCAATGTCAAAGCTTTTCCAGAAGTTTTCAAAGAGCCTTAAAAAGCATCTTGGTATGAAGGCCGCAAAGGTAGTGCCTGTCAGTATCGCATCGCTGATAACCTTTATTGTTATCGGAGTATGGCACGGAGCTAACTGGAAATATGTCGCATTCGGTGTCTGGAACGGCGGTATCATTATGATATCCACCTTGCTTGCAGATACGTTCAAAAATACGAAGAGCAAGCTGAAGATTAAAGATACAAACAAGGTCTTTATTATATTTCAGATGGTAAGAACTTTCCTGATCGTTCTTGTCGGCTACTATTTTGACATAGCTAATGATTTCAGCTCCGCTATTAAAATGATGTGGGTTTCAATAACTGATTTCCATTTCTGGGAGCTGCGTTCAACTCAGCTTTTCAAAGCACTGACAATTGATAAGAGAAACTTTATGCTCATTGGTCTTGCAACAGCAGTATTGTTTGTAGTTTCTGTATTGCAGGAGCGTTCATCTCAGACACTCAGAGAAAGAATTTGCAAAAAAGGATATCTTATTGAGTCCGGAATATTTATTCTTCTGTTTTTCTCAATAGTTGTATTTGGAGTATACGGACCGGGAACAAGTCCCGCAGATTTCTATTATATGCAGTTTTAAAGGAGACGACCACTGATGGTCATAAGAAAAAGAATATTAAAGATTCTTGGACTTTTGCTTGTAATGCTTATTATTTATCAGGCACTCACACTAATACTTATAAGAAACAGTGTGACATCTGAGTACCATGTAAGAAGCTTTTACAAAGAGCCCAAGAATACTCTTGACGTAGCCGTTATCGGCTGCAGCGAGGTTTATGCGGATTTTTCACCGCCGATAGCTTATCAGCAGAGTGGTTTTACAAGCTATAATTTTGCCTGCAGCGGAACTCCGCCTTGCCTTTATAAGTCAATGCTGATGGAGTTTTGCAAAACTCAGAAGCCTCAGGCGGTAGTTTTCGAGGTAAATGGCTTCTTTTATAACGAACAGTTTGCTTTGACCGAGGCAAATATGAGAAACTGGCTTGATAATGTTAAGCTGTCAACACAATGGGCATCTGATATTATGGAGTACGTTCCTGAGGAACAGCGGTTTGATTATTTTGTACCGCTGAGTAAATATCATGATAACTGGCAGCGTCCCGAAGGGCAGTTTCAGAGGCTTAAAACTTTGGCTAAGATATTTACCTCTGATGAGGGCTCGCTTATGAAGAGCTTTGGTACGAGGACTACAAACAATTCCCGTATCCATACTTTTAAGAAACGTGCGCTCAGGCTTACTGATTTCGGAAGAAAGTGTCTGCTTGAGCTTATGGATTACTGCAAGGAGCAGGGAATAGAGAATGTCCTGTTCATCAGAGCTCCCCACAGGCAGAAGCTTGCCTCAGCTACAAGCGCTGAGCTTGAAAAAGTAATCACGGATGCTGGCTTTGACTTTATTGACTGTGATAAAATTTCCGATCAGATCGGTATGGTCGATAAAGACGATTATTACAACGAAGACCACATGAATGTCTTCGGCAACGAGAAGTTCACCAGATATCTGAGCGATTATCTTGTTGATAAATATGATATAAAGCCTGACCACTCTGAGGAAACAGAAAAGCATTGGCAGAAATGTGTTGATTATACGAATAATGCTTTTGAAATCCTGAAGGAGAGAACTCTTGCAAATGAAGATCTTCCCTACGATGAGTATACTGATCTTGGCGAAGAGAATCATCAGAAAATGTTAAAGGATGCTCAGGAAAAGATAGCTAAGGCTGCAGCTCTCAAAAAAGAAGCAGCGAATAATGCAAAATGAGTATATCAAAGCCCGACATAAGGTCGGGCTTTCAGCTTGTTGCAAAAGTTCTTTTAAAAGGGGTCTGGGGCGATAGCCCCAGTGGGGCAAATGGGGCGAAGCCCCATCTCCCCTCACTCCAGCCGAGTCTGTCTGTACGAATGTACAGACCTGACGAGGCAAAATCTGCACTATTTTGAGTTTATCGACAGACTGAAAGCCCGACATAAGGTCGGGCTTTTTACTTAAAGATAATTCAATATAGTTATGTTAAGCTATAATGTATACTTCAATAGATATGACTGAGAGGTGTATTTAATGAAAATATTAAAAAAAATAGCAGCTTTAGGTTTATCATGTCTGATGCTGGTCGGCTGCAGTGACAATTCAGGCAGTTCACAGGGAGAGGATATAAGCTCTTCTCAGAAAGTTCAGACGACAACTACAGTCATTGAGAAAAAAGAACCTGATTCTCAACCCGAGACAGAGCCTGTAAAGGCAGATACTGATGTGTTTGAATGCGGTGTTGAAGGTGTCGGCGACGGCATACCTGTTATAGCTATCTCAACAAAGGATCAGAGTGATAATGCCATTAAGTTTGTGACTGAGCCTGTAACCGAACACGTTGCGAAATCAAGAGCATCGTGGGATTGGGGCTATAAGGTTCCTGCAGCGCCTTACTATGAAGAGTGTACTGTTTCGGTAAAAGATGAGGAGGGAAGTCTTCTTATTGACGGCGTTGATGCTGATGTAAAGGTTCGCGGCAACTGGACAACAATGTATGATAAGAAGCCTTTGCGTATAAAATTTGCTGAAAAGCAGAGTATGCTCGGACTGAATGATAATGCTGAACTGAAAAATTGGGTGCTTCTTGCAGAGTATAAAGATTTTTCTATGCTTAGAAATCAGGCTGCATTTGATTTAGGTGCAGCTTTGCTTGAAGAAGACGGTTATTATTCTTCGGACTATAAGCTTGTTGAATTGGTTATTAACGGTAAGTACTGGGGCGTTTATGTCTTAGCAGAGCAGCAGCAGGCTAATAAAAACAGAGTAGATATTACAAAGCCCGAAGAAAATTATGAAGGAACAGATATTGGATATTTCCTAGAGTTTGACGGTTATTATGTTCAGGAGGATAAGCTTCACGGATTCTATGTGACCTATAATAACAATGCACCCCTGATACCTTATGACGGAAAAGGCGGCAGCAATAAAAAAATAGAATGTCTCCGCGGCGGAACAGATGATGTCGGAATCACTATCAAAAGTGATATATACTCTCAGGAGCAGCACGATTTTATATCCAACTATATCAATAATGTCTATAAGATAATGTATTCTGCTGCATATGATAATAAAGCTTATGTATTCAATGATGATTACAGCGATATAAGCGAGACTGATTCGCTTACACCACAGGAAGCAGTAGAGAAGGTTGTAGATGTTGCGTCTTTAGTTGATACATACATTATTAACGAGATTGCCTGCGATGCCGATATATACTGGTCAAGCTTCTTTATGGATGTTGATTTTGGCGAGGGCGGAAGCAAAAAGCTTGTTTTTGAAGCTCCTTGGGATTTTGATTCAGCATTTGGTAATAAGAACAGATGCGCCTCAGGAGAGGGCTTCTATGCTGCGAATATAGTAAAAGATGTAAATGATAACTATAAGACTATTAATCCGTGGCTTACAGTACTTACTCAGGCTGATTGGTACTTAGATATGGTAAAAGATCGCTGGACAAAAGCATATAATGACGGTGTCTTTGATTCAGTGATAAATTCAGTTACAACAGCGTCTGAGAAGAACGAAGCCGCTTTCATCAGGAATTATGAACGCTGGAACAATATAGCTCACAATGAGGCAGCAAATGAGCTTTGTGCAAAAGCAAAAAAATGTAAAACAGAGGCTGAGGCAGCCGAATATCTTGCTGAATGGCTTGGTATAAGAGTTGAGTTTCTGAATTCAAACTGGAATAACGGATAAGTAAAAGTTCTTTTAAAAGGGGTCTGGGGCGATAGCCCCAGTGGGGCAAATGGGGCGA
>DGRP01000115.1 GCA_002391065.1 Ruminococcus sp. UBA4385
CGCTGCTGCCATTACGCCTGCGGCAATTCGGCTTAAGGCAACACCGCACGACCCGCGGCTAACGCCTCTGCACATCATCTGCCGTGTCAAGCCTGCTTGACGACCCGCTTATCCGTCATATTACCCAAATTCTCCTTGACTTGCATCAGCAAGCCTGCGTCGAATTTAGGCAATCTGACGAAAATCTGGACGGCGCATCTGATGCACAGAGGTCATGCGGTGTTGCCTATAAAGATATTATTTTTGCTGAGGTGAACTCTATGAGCGTTAAAAAGCTTGACCGCCGAAGTCTGAAAACCAGAAGGGTCATTGCTGCTGCGCTGGCTGAGCTTCTTATGGAAAAGGAGCTTCGCAAGGTGACAGTTCAGGAGATAGCTGACAAGTCAGATGTAAACCGAGTTACGTTTTATAATCACTTTTTGGACGTATATGACCTGTATGATAAAATGGAGCGTGAGGTTCTCACGGAAATGGGTCTGCTTATGCTTGAGCTGAAAAGTCTGGAGATCGAGCAGTTCTACTCTCATCTGATCGACTATATTGATGACAACAGGGCTGTGTTCAGGCTTATATTCTGTCCGAACAGCTCGGCTTCGCTCAGAAGCAAGTTTACGAAGCTTATTGAGGGAGTTTTTCATCAGATACTTTCCGAGAATAAAAATCTTGAGCTCAGCAATGTCCGTCTGTCATACCAGAACTGCTATCGGGCGCATGGCTGTATTGCGGTGATAGAAAAGTGGGTCAATGACGGATTTAAGGAATCAAAGGATTTTATTATCACCACGATCTCGGAGCTTGATCTTAACACACAGGATCTTATTATGTATGAGTAAAAAAGGGAACTGCCTGAGCAGTTCCTTTTTTGTTTTGCACAATATAGACATAAAGACTACAGAAAAACCTCTTCATTTGCCGCTATCTCGTGTGACTATTCGTGTGATTTCGTGTGATTTTTAACCTCAAGCATGCATTTTCATTTGTCCAAATGACAGCTTAAATGCATAAAAAAGCCCGTAACCACGCTCTTTCCTGCGTAATTACGGGCTTTCATCAACGTGCGCCAGAAGGGACTCGAACCCCCGACCTACTGGTTCGTAGCAGCTGCGCATTCTTGTTCTGACCTGTGGCAATGTGCGAAAAGCAAGCTTTTGCGAGGCTTTTTGAAAGAACACCTGTTGTGATCTGAAATGATTTGAATTAGTTTTTGTATAATTAGTGCCCTTTTAGTGCCCTGAGGTTTTTCAAGGCGGATTTTTTATAGGAATATATGAACGCTTTGGCTAAAAGGCCTTCAATTATAAATCAGGAGCCCACTTATCATCCGATATCATATCTTCATCACGCTAGCCACACTATGTTTCAGATATTATAGTATGGAGAAAACCTATAAAAGAGTACTTCTTTTGGATAAAGAGCAAGCGATCCCGCAGATCATTTTGATCTGCGGGATCTGTTTCATACATTGGTTTTCACAGCTTATTAGTACCTTTAAGCAGCTAATACTATTTCACCTTCGCCGTCTTAGTATCAAACGCCGAGCCGTAGGTAGTGCCCTCATAGGTCCTGAAAGCTCTTACCGTGAAGTATCTGTTACCCGATTTAAGACCGGTCTTCGTAAAGCTTGTGGTGCTGTTGTTCACAGTGCCGACCCTTGTCCAGGCGGCGCCGGATGAAGCCTTATAGTAAAGCGCATAGCTTGTAGCACCCGTGACCTTCTTCCAGCTGTATGTCGCCGAGCCCTTGGCCTTGGAAGTGACCGAGAAGCTGACCTTTGCAGGGTTTGTGGAAGTCTTGTAGTTATTGAAGCCAGGCGAAAGGATCTCTGTGCCGTTGACTGTCTTGTAAGCCCTTGCGGTCAGGGCATAAGCTTCGCCGGGGTTGAGTTTGTTGACCAGCTGAACATTGTTTCCGCCTGTGGTCTTGGCGTAGCGCTCCCATTTCTTAGCGGTCTTATTGTAGAGATAAACCACATATCCGTCAGCGCCGGAGACCTTGTTCCAGGTGAATTTGATAGCGTTTGCGGAGACCGCCACGTTCTTGAAGCCGGTGACGTTGGCAAGGGAAAGCTTTGCCTTGAAGCTGTCCTTATAGCTAAGTCCGCAGACCGAGCATTTGTGGAGCGTGCAGCCCTGAGCCTGATAGGTTGGTGCAACTGTAGATGAAGTGAAGGTATGAGCTGTCGGGGCTGTGAAATCGGAGTAATACTGGAACGAACAGTCGGAGCAGTAATACTTGGTGTAGCCGGCACCCTTGCAGGTGTTGTTGACGCTCACGCCTGCCTTGAAATCGAAAGCGTGGGTGGTGTTGCCCGTTCTTGTGGTAAGGGTCGAGCCTGGATTTATCTTCACGCTGTTTCTGTCCGTAACGTTTGAATTGAACTTTGAAGCCTTGGCATTTCCGGTAAGATAGAGGTCGTTGCCGGAGTTGCTGAAGAAATGGTTGCTGTTCACCTGGGTGACAGTCGAGTTAGTGTTCAGGGTCACCGCATCGGTCTTGCCTTTTCCGAAAGTGTTTGAGTCTATCTTATTGACAGTTGACGAGATGACATAAACACCGAAGCTATTGCATTCAAGGACAGTGTTTCCCGTAACATTGTTAGTGCCTGTGCAGCTCTCAAGGGTTATGCCTCTGCCGTCCGTGGTCTTTCTTATCATATTGTCAGAGATAGTTATCCCGCTGTCGGTGTAGGCGGTTATCGCCCTTGCCGAGGTGTTTATTATAGTGTTCCCCGAAACAGCGGAGCCTGTGCTGTTGCTGACATATACCGAGTCGTTGCACTTGTCGAGATAGTTGTTTTTAAGCGTTGCCTTGCCTGTATCAACATATATGCCACGGTAGGGAGCACCGGTAACGATGTTGTCGTGGGCGTTGATAACGGAGCTGTAATAGCCGTGGATGCCGCAGATCCTGCTGTCGGAGCCGCCGCTGTAGTTGGCGGTCTTTATCGTGTTCGAGTATATCTCAAGAGAGGTGCTGTTTGTCATATCTATCTTCGAGCCTGTCTTGGTGTTTGACAGCTCAAAAGCAGACAGAGCGCCGAGCTCCATTCGGTTGGAGCCGAAGTTATAGATCTTGGACTTTATATCGGAGCCGGGCTTATAGGACGAATTGTCGAGAGTGTTGTTATATACCGAGCCCCTTGTGTTCTCTGCGTGGATAAGGGTCGGGGTGTTGGTGGCCTTGTTGCTGTAAAACTCGAAGTTCTTGAAATTCGCCGCATTGCAGCAGCCGTAATAGCAATCTGTGAAAGTGTTGCCGTAGATCTTTATGCTGTCGGCTGTGAGGGTGTCATAAACATGGTGGGTGCCCACACCAGTAGGAACGCCGGCGAATTTACAGCCGTAGACGCTGATGTTTTTCATGTTCCTGCCTGCCGAGCCGCCCTCGGGCTCTACAAAGTCTATGTGGAGAGCCTCTGCCGACCAGTAAGATGTGGAGCTGGTCTGCGAGGTATAGGCACTGGCGGAGCCTGTGAAGGGCTTGAAATCAGTAAAGGTACAGTTAGCAGCGGTCAAACCCTGTGCGCCGTCAACGACCACGCAGTGAGTTCCGCAGTAGTTCCTGAACGTTACGCCCGAGAGGGTTATATTGTCAGTCGAGCGGAAAGACACAAGACCCTTTGCCTGAGTGGTGGTCTGGGCGTTTCCGTTAAAGGTCCCACCGCTGACGGTTATATTCTTCTGGCTGTCGGTCTCCATAATATAAACGCTTGGCGCGCCTTTCTGACGCATGAGCACAGCGCCGGAGTACAGCTGGAGAGTGGTGTTTGAATATATCCTCAAAGACCTGGCGGACTTGCCGGCGGGTGTTCCTATATAGTATCTTCCTGACGGCACGACCACCTTGACCGGCACCGAGCTGCCCTTTGCAACATCAAGCGCTTTCTGGAAAGCATCTGTGTCATCGGCGGAGTCGGAACCGTTGGCACCGTAAGATGTGACATTGACAGTTTTCACCGCTGCAGCGCCGGCCGGAAGAGCTGAAGCCCCCACTGCGCAAAGCGCCAGAGCCACAGAACACAGTGTCCCCAAAACTTTTGTAAGCCTCATATTTCTACCTCCTGTAACAAAAAAGCAACGCATCCTGCGACGCATTGCCTGAGCTGCAACTGGCTGTCATACCTCTTGGATTAGACCCTTGGCTTTGCGTCGCTGCCTTTCGGCAGGTTTGCTGAACACTAATTTTTCGTTGTTCACATCCGTTATAAACAATATATTAATCAGCATGAATATGTTTCCTATCTTATATTATACCAATAAAAGAGTCATAATTCAATTCGCAATTTTGACAAATTTGCACAAATCTAGTTGTCGAGATCGTGCATTGATTTGTGATATTAACAATATTCAGCATAAAAAATGCCATAAAATATGCCAGCCATATTGAATTCACCATCGGCTTCTATGAGGATATGACTCCATTGTTCCTGACACATGACTAGATACACCCAAGAATAACAGAAGCGCTCGCAGAAATGCGGGCTCTTTTGTTGTGGAAATATATAATTTGGCTTTCACATATTTGTGCAGAACGGAGAATATTTGAAAAAACAAAAAGAAAATGGTTAACAAGAATAGTACTTTTTACCTGTACAAGCGAAGGAAGAAAAACGCATCTTGACAATTGAACATGCATAGGGGTTCACTAAATGAATACTACTCCCACTACATATCAAATTGAATGGCGGTGATAAATATGCCAGACAAAAATGAACTGCATCACTCGGGTGACAGCGGTGACGGCAGGATGCTGTACCATAAACTCTGCTGTCCAGCCGGCACCCGGGATGCTTCAAACCTCGTACCTGCGTTGTTAGAGCCAGGTGCCGGTAACTTTTAGGGTGACGGCAACTTGGTCACAGGGTGCCGGTAGGATCACGCCATGTGTCGCCCTTTGTGCCATCCGGCCACCGAGCCGGACAGCTAAGCAAGGGACAAACAAAAACGCCGCACAGCGCATTTGTGAACGGCTGTGGAGCGCACAAGGCAGAGAGCACAGTTTCTCTTTTCGCTGATAATATTGAGTTAAACTAAGGGTGCCTTTGGCAGTCCATTTGGGAGCTTCTCAGGGCGGTGATTTTCGGAAAGCAAGCATAGCAGGTGGCGTTCCGCCTCCCGCACGATTGAGCGGGGCTAAGCCCCGAGCCCCCTGCATGATGAAAAAGAATAAGACCGCAGCCCGGATTGGAACAGCGGTCGGAAAGGAGAGCATTATGAGAAAAAGAAACAGAACAATTTCGATCAGATGCACAGAGGAAGAATACGAAAGAGTGCCTCGGAAAGCCGAGCTGCACGGACTGAAGCTAAATGACTTTGTGCTTCGCTCGGCGCTCGGCAAGAAGATAATTGTGGCACAAGGACTTGATGAAGTTGTGCGGCAGCAGAAGGCTATCGGCAATAATCTTAACCAGCTTACCCGACTCGCCCACGAGGGCCGGGTACAGGTCATAGACCTGAAGCCCATGCTTGATGAGTACACAGGAGCAACAGCACTGCTAGCTAAAGCACTTCGGGAGGTGAAGTGATGGCGACTGTAACTGCTTTATCAACTAAGGAAGGCGGCGGAGGCAAGGCAAGTCTTGAATATATCTGCCGGGATGACAAGACAGATTACAAGAGGCTAGTCTATATCGGAAACTGTACTCTGCAGACAGCATACGATGAGTTCCGGAATACCAAACAGCTTTACAACAAGACCGGAGGGATACAGTATTATCATTTCGTCCAGTCGCATCCGAAAGGATATGAGATAAGCCCAGAGATTGCTTTGAAGATAGCTTCCGAGTTTGCGGACATAGCCTTCAAGGGTTTTGAATATGTTGTTGCTACCCATAACGATGCTGACCATATTCACAGCCATATGATACAATAGGTTGCAGTCTCAAGTATTTCATAGTAATGCGCCGTTTTTGAGGTCTGCGCTTCACGCAGTTTCAAGCGGTCTCACGCAGCCTTTGGCGAAAATAAAGTCCAAATAAGGTCCAGAAACCCGACAGCTTTTTACTCCATACAAATCAAAGCAAGCTCAAACCTTTCAAAAAGATCAAACACTTGCTCGCCCATATCGACATCAATGTCTATATCCTCATCACTGATGCCGAAAATGTCACTTGCTGTTATTGGCTTCGCTTCGCTGCGGGCTTTATCAAATTCTTTGTGAATAACAAAAACTGCCCAGGCACAGTTTGAAACTGAAGTAAAAGGGCGCAAAACCGAATTTCAGAAATACAAGGAGATAAATGCACTTTACTTGGTTTCAAATAACATGAGATTTCTGCAATCTATAGTGCAGATACTAGAAGTTGAGGCTCCGCTTTCTGAAGAATATCTACTGAAAAGAATCGTCAAGTACTTTGACCGTGAGAAAGTGACAAATGTAGTTGTTGAGCAGTTTAACAATAGAATGGCAGGCTGTTCATCTCTGGGCATAATAAGAAAAAACGGATTCCTTTATCTTCAGGGAAAAGATGAGATAAAGCTTCGGATTCCCGGTGTCAAACGAGAGATCAAGTATATTTGTATAGAGGAGCTTGCTGATGGATTTTATACTCTGATAAAGCAAAATGTGTCAGCAACAACAGAGGGGCTATTCAAAGCAATGACAAATCTTTTGGGATTTAGTCGAACCGGTGATGCGATCGTTACCAGATATACTGAAGCGA
>DGRP01000019.1 GCA_002391065.1 Ruminococcus sp. UBA4385
TTAAAAGTAAACGCTGTTGCCCTGAGGTGGAAAAACGGCGTCGTTTGCTGCGGTTTCCTCATTTTTTACCATTTGGCATGAAACACTGTGGAAACGATTATGATTTACAGAAATTTTACAATGAAGAGGATGAAAAATAAACAGAAATGGGGTATAATAATAGTATGAGATCAGAATGAAAAATGATACAAAAATTTAATTATATCAAGGAGCAGACCAATGGACAGATCGGAAAAGAAGAAATATATTTTTATAGCAGTACTTGCGGTTATTGTATGTATAATCGTAAGGAATCTTTCACTGCTTGGCAAAGTGATAGGCATAGCTGTAAGTGCAATAAGACCCATGCTGATAGGACTTGCCGCCGCATACATATTCAACATTATCATGACGGGCTTTGAAAAAAGGTACTTCCCGAACAAGGATACAAAATTCGTGAATGTCTCACGCAGACCTGTATGCCTTGCCCTTTCATTTCTGATAACCATAGCTATACTCATACTCATCATGTACATAGTCATACCTGAGATAGCTAATGCGTTCCGTGTGCTTTACCACGAGATACCGCCTAATTTCCAGAAATTGCAGAAATTTGCGCTGGAAAAGCTTAAAGAGTATCCCGAGATACAGCAGCAGATAAGTGGATTGCAATTTGACTGGGCATCCATCATAGGAAAAGCCACATCACTTCTCACATCAGGCGTTGCAGGAATACTTACATCGGCATGGGGGGCGATCGGCACTCTTACCTCAACTGTGGCAGATATCGGTCTTGGAATAGTATTTGCCATTTACGTCCTTATCAGGAAAGATAAGCTTTTCAAGGATACAAAGCGTATATGCACCGTTTCTTTCGGGAAAGATAAGTACCGTAAGATAAGTCATGTCTACCACATCGCAAATGAAACATTCCGAAGCTTTTTTGTGGGACAGTTTATTGATGCGCTTCTGCTGGGAATGCTGTGCTTCATCGGCATGACTATACTTCGTCTTCCCTATGCGGCAATGGCAGGTACCCTTGTAGGCGTTACAGCCTTTATTCCTATTGTTGGTGCGTTCATCGGTGCAGGCATAAGCGCATTCATCATCCTGACCGTTGACCCGATGCAGGCGGTGATATTCATCATTTTCCTCCTCTGCATTCAGCAGATAGAAGGAAACCTCATCTACCCGAAGGTAGTGGGCGATTCTGTGGGAGTTCCCGGAATATGGGTGTTTGCGGCCGTAACCATCGGCGGCGGGATATTCGGTATCCTCGGCATGATCTTAGGCGTACCGCTTTCAGCTATCGCTTACAAGCTGAGTTTTGAGGCTCTCGAAAGAAAGGAAAGGGCTCTCGCATTTCATATCGGACGCCGCAGAAACAGAAATAAAGCCAAAGCTCAGCAGGGCGGAAATACCGCTCAGAATACGGGTGAACAGGCGAAATGACCGCAAAAAATAAAATTCTCTCAATTGTACAAATTGACTGAACAAGGTTTGACATTTTTGACAGCGGTTCTTTTGAAATATGCCGTAAAATCCGAAGTTCCGAGCTGTACAGTAAACGAACGGATACAGTTTCGGGAAACATTTGTCATAACTTTAAACACAAAAACGTGAAATAGAGTTAGCTTCGGTGAACATGGATATTGACAAATAAATAACAATGTGTTACTATTATTACGGAAATAAAATTTTGATCCTTATTGCGCCTTTCAGCGTTTCCCCATGGCGCATTATGACGGGGTGTGACCCGTCGTGGATCTTTCAAGAAGGAGTCTGAAATATGATCACAACATGGCCGAAGGAATGGGATGGTTTCAAGGAGGGACGCTGGAGCACTACCTCCGTAAACGTCCGTGACTTCATCAAGAAAAACTATACCCCTTATGACGGTGACGAAAGCTTCCTCGCAGGTCCTACAGAGGCCACAAAGCAGCTCTGGGACCAGGTCATGGACCTTACTCGTCAGGAGCGTGAGGCAGGCGGGGTACTGGATATGGATACTAAGATCATATCCACTATCACTTCACACGGCGCAGGTTATCTCAACAAGGATCTGGAAAAGATCGTTGGTCTCCAGACAGATAAGCCTTTCAAGCGTTCTCTCCAGCCTTTCGGAGGCATAAGAATGGCTCAGCAGGCTTGCAAGGAATACGGCTACGAAGTAGACCCGAGTGTTGTTGAAATATTCACAAAATACAGAAAGACACATAACCAGGGCGTTTTCGATGCTTATACCCCTGAAATGCGTCTTGCACGTCATTCAGCTATTCTTACAGGTCTTCCTGATGCTTACGGCAGAGGCCGTATCATCGGCGACTACAGAAGAGTTGCTCTCTACGGCATCGACCTCCTTATCGAGGACAAGAAGCACCAGATCGAGACATCTCTCGTAAGAATGACTTCAAAGAATATCCGTCTCCGTGAGGAACTTTCAGAGCAGGTCCGTGCTCTCCAGGATCTGAAGGAGCTGGGTAAGATCTACGGATTCGATATCTCCAGACCTGCTGCTACAGCACAGGAAGCTGTTCAGTGGCTCTATTTCGGCTACCTCGCTGCTGTCAAGGAGCAGAACGGTGCCGCTATGTCACTGGGACGTACTTCCACATTCCTCGATATCTTCATTCAGCGTGACCTTGAGAGAGGCCTTATCACTGAGGAACAGGCACAGGAACTTATCGACCACTTCATCATGAAGCTTCGTATCGTCAAGTTTGCACGTACACCTGAGTACAACTCACTCTTCTCAGGCGATCCTACATGGGTAACTGAGTCTATCGGCGGTGTAAGCGTTGACGGTAACCACATGGTAACAAAGAACAGCTTCCGTTACCTCCATACACTCGAAAACCTTGGCACAGCTCCCGAGCCTAACATGACTATTCTCTGGTCACAGAAGCTCCCGAGAAAGTTCAAGGAATACTGTGCTAAGATTTCCATCAAGACTTCATCCATCCAGTACGAGAATGACGACATGATGAGAGTTACTCACGGCGATGACTATGCTATCGCTTGCTGTGTATCATCAATGGTAGTCGGCAAGGAAATGCAGTTCTTCGGCGCAAGAGCAAACCTTGCAAAGTGCCTCCTCTACGCTATCAACGGCGGTGTGGATGAGAGACTCGGCCTCCAGGTAGGTCCTAAGTACCGTCCTGTAGATACAGAGTACCTCGACTTCGACGACGTTTGGAGCAAGTACATGGATATGATGGAATGGCTGGCAGGCCTCTACGTTAACACCCTTAACGTTATCCACTATATGCACGACAAGTACTGCTACGAGAGACTCCAGATGGCTCTCCACGACAGAGATGTAAAGCGTTACTTCGCTACAGGTATCGCCGGCCTTTCTGTTGTTGCTGATTCACTTTCAGCTATCAAGTACGCAAAGGTTAAGCCTATCCGCAAGGATATCGAGATCAAGGACAAGGCAGGCAATGTTGTTGACGTTGCTAAGAATGTCATCGTTGATTACGAAATAGAAGGCGACTTCCCGAAGTACGGAAACAACGACGACCGTGTTGACCAGATGGCTGTTGCAGTTGTACGTAAGTTCATGGACTGCATAAGAAAGCACCACACATACCGTGACGGCGTTCCTACAATGTCTATCCTCACTATCACATCCAACGTTGTTTACGGTAAGAAGACAGGTAACACTCCTGACGGCCGTAAGCAGGGCGTACCGCTTGCACCCGGAGCAAACCCGATGCACGGCAGAGATACTCACGGTGCAGTAGCTTCACTTTCATCTGTTGCAAAGCTTCCGTTCAGACACGCTCAGGACGGTATCTCAAATACATTCTCCATCATTCCTAACGCACTCGGCAAGGATATGGAAGTATTCGTTGGTGATATCGACCTCGACAAGCTCAAAGGAGAAGAATAATGATAACTCCCGATAAACTGGGCAGTACCGATGATCCCGCAGAGCTGGCTGATCTTATTGATCAGCTCATGTCTCAGGGCAGCGGACACGTAAATATCGAATCAAGTGAAAACGGCGAGGGACTCAGAGTCGCTACAGTAAAGAGCACCGATTGCTCAGGCAAAAAAGGCGCTTGCTGCCAGCCTACGGAACTTGATCCGGAAGACGACGAATTTTAATAAATTCATACTACAAATAAGGAGGAATTACACATGGATAATCAGAAGCAGGTAGATAACCTGATCGAACTTATAGACGGCTACACTGAAAAAGGCGGCCATCACCTGAATGTAAATGTATTCACAAGAGAGACTCTTCTCGATGCTCAGGCTCATCCTGAGAAGTACCCACAGCTCACAGTAAGAGTATCAGGTTACGCAGTTAACTTTGTAAAGCTCACAAAGGAGCAGCAGGACGACGTTATCTCACGTACATTCCATTCATCACTTTAATAAGCCGGTTCCATTTATCGCTTAAATTATTATAGAGGGGCGCACTTCGGTGCGCTCTTTCTGTTTGTGTAAACAGCGGAGGAGAGAATGAAGCAGCGAAACATATGTTTTTTGGTGATAGGTTCAGATGAACCGTTACAAAACAATGAAAAAGGTTACTATTTAGTGAATATTCAACAATCGGGACAGTTCTGATTTGTAAGTTTTGCCCCGAAACTTTACTCAAAATGTAAAGAAATAAAGAATTCTGCAACATAATATTTAAAATAAGGTTACATATTTTTCATTCCCTTGACTTTGGTTTTGCAGTGTGGTATAGTATTAACTGTAAGGAAAACACTTACACAAAACACCAAAAAATAGTTATGGATCCCACATAAGGGATAAAGAGAAAGGAAAATGAAAAATGAAAAAATTTGCTGCTATCGTATGTTCAATCGTATTAACAGGTGCTCTCGTTTCTTGCAACAGCGGTGAGTCTTCAAGCTCTTCTTCTGAGGTAGTTACAACAACTGCTGAGACAACTACTGAAGAGACAACAACAGAAGAGACAACTACTGAAGAGGCTACAACTGAGGCTGCTACAGAGGAAGAGACAACTGAGGCTGCTGAGGAAGAGGCTGAGGAAGAAGCTGCTGACGCTGAGACTGTTGAAGAAGAAACAACAGAGGAAGAGACAACTACAGCTGCTGAATAATCATAACAGTATAAAAAACGAAGGGCGGATGATCTCATCTGCCCTTCATTTTTATGTGTGCAATTTTGTTAGCATATGCGAAAAAAATTCTTTACATCATCGCTTTGATGTGTTATAATAAACATGGGCATCTCTAAAAACCCCTTTTGAGAAAAACAGCTATGCACGGCATCTGCTGCACCTATCTGTTTTCCTTTAACCAAACGGGCTTTTAGATATGCCCATAGGTAATCTATATTCACAGGAGGAATATAAAATGTCCAAGATCAGGATCGGAATCGCAGGCTACGGCAACCTCGGAAAGGGCGTTGAGCTTGCAATAAGACAGAATGATGATATGGAGCTGGCAGGTATCTTTACCCGCCGTGACCCTTCAAGCGTTAATCCTCTTACTGAGGGCGCTAAGGTTTTCAAGCTCGATGACGCAAAGAATATGACAAATGATATCGACGTTATGATAATCTGCGGAGGCAGTGCTACAGACCTTCCTAAGCAGACTCCGGAACTGGCTCAGTACTTCAATGTTATCGACAGCTTTGATACTCACGCAAGAATACCTGAGCACTTCGCAAATGTTGATAAGGCAGCCAAGGAGAGCGGACACCTTGCTTTCATCTCTCTGGGATGGGATCCGGGCCTCTTCTCACTGAACAGACTTTACGCTGAGTCTATCCTCCCTAACGGCAAAAGCTATACATTCTGGGGCAAGGGCGTAAGCCAGGGCCACTCAGACGCTATCAGAAGAGTTGAGGGCGTTAAGAGAGGCATTCAGTATACTGTGCCTATAGAAGCTGCTATGGACGCTGTAAGAAGCGGCAGCCAGCCTGAGCTCACAACACGTCAGAAGCACCTGAGAGAGTGCTGGGTAGTTCCTGAGGAAGGTGCTGATCTCGCTAAGATCGAGAACGACATCAAGACTATGAAGAACTACTTCGACGAGTACGATACAACTGTAAACTTCATCACAGAAGAGGAGTTCGACGCTAAGCACAACAAGATGCCTCACGGCGGCTTCGTTATGAGAAGCGGTCTCACAGGCGACGGCGAAAAGACTCATCAGATGATCGAGTATTCACTGAAGCTTGAGTCAAACCCTGAGTTCACAGCAAGCGTGCTTATCTGCTTTGCAAGAGCACTTGCAAGACTCAAGGCTGAGGGCGCTACAGGCTGCAAGACAGCTTTCGATATCGCTCCTGCTTACCTCTCACCGCTTTCAGGTGAAGAGCTGAGAGCTCATATGCTTTGATTATATCTTATCGGAAAGAGCCCTTTTTCAAGGGCTCTTTTTATTTTGAGTATATGGGCGAACCGTATACATAGAAAAGGCTGACTCATTGAGCCAGCCTTTAGATTTAGTCTGTATTGAAGTTGGAACTATAGTCCTTGAAGCTTATGTTCAGGTCTACGGGAGTCTTCACTCCGGGTACAACTCCGTCACCGGTGTACTGCCACATCTCGTAATCATAGCGGTATGTAGGCTTGTCGGCGTATTCAGCCAGCCAGAAGTCGTAATCCTTCAGCTTGGGGATATCCAGACGGTAGATAACGGTACCCTTGTTCTGATATATCATAGGAGTGTAGCCTGCTGCCTTGATGCACTCACAGAATACCATGCTGTAATCTGCAAGGTCTTCGGCGCTTACATAGTCAGTACGTGCATTGTCCTCCTCAACAAGCTCCCAGTCGAAAACAACGGGATAGGAGATGTTGTAGGGGGCGATTGCGTTGAGCACCGTATAGGCTTCCTCGATGGCTTCTTCTTCGCTGATTGCCTGAGAGAAGAAGTAAACGCCTGTTTTCAGTCCTGCCTTGTCAGCGGCTTCAAGATTCTCGCCGAAGCGTGTATCCATTACAATCTCGCCTGTGCCGTATGTACGGCAGCCCACACGTATCATGGCAAAATCGATTCCTGCGGCTTTCACCATATCCCAGTCTATATCACCCTGAAATTCTGAAATGTCAATGCCTGCAATTGATGTCACTTTACCGTTTTCGGTATAGAATGAATAGCCGTTACGGGTAACGAAATTTTCAGTTTTTAGCTTGCTTTCGGGCATATCATCGCTGTGATACTCCGAATACATTTTCTCCTCTGTAGGGGGCTGAGTCGTTACGATAGTTGTGAGAACCTGAGTTTCCTGCGGTATATCGGCTGTTATGTCAGCCAGCACAGGTTCAGCTTCGGGTTCTTTTTTATCGAACAATCCGCCTCCACGGAAGAATAACACCCATATCAGTCCTGCCAGAAGCAGGAGAATGATGAAAGCTTCAAACACCGCAAGCTTTTTTATGCGGTACTTTTTCTTTGTTTTTGCCATGTAAAACTATCCTCTTTTGAATGCGATGTGCATTAATAAATTACCTGATCTTTGAACCAACAGGTATTGAATCATCCACGAAAATTACCTTTACGCCGTCGGGAGTATCAGCAGCACAGATCATACCGTTGCTGTCAACGCCTCTC
>DGRP01000147.1:0-5408 GCA_002391065.1 Ruminococcus sp. UBA4385
ATCTGGACGGCGCATCTGACGCACAGGAGTTGTGCGGTATTGCCTTAACAGATTTTTGAAGTATCAATTATCTGTTTACGACTTGACAGAAAGGGCTTTCAGGTGTATAATATCTATGTGTGCAGTTATGCATTCGTTTTTGTCTGAAAGGAAACAAAACTTATGTTTATAAATAGATCAAATAGATCAATAGTCTGTCTGGCGCTGTGTACAGCACTTCTCTGCACGGGCTGTGCTTCGGCGGAGAGGAAAAGCTCATCTTCGGCTGAGACCTCTTCAGCGGCTGAAAGCTCTGCACCTGTAAGTGAAGCTTCGCAGGATACAGACAGTGTTACAGACGATGTTCCCGAGGAGGAAACTCCAAAGGAAGAAACAGGGCCGCTGCTTGCAAAGGCGGCTGAGATTTTTAACAGCAGCACCTACAGCTTTGAATGTACTATGACAGATTCCGAGGGTAATGTTACCGAAATCAAAAGAGATGTTACTCCTGCGGGATATTATCAGGTACAGAAAAACAGCGTCGGAGAAAGCGGAAGCCTTCGTACAGACGGCAAATCGTATGACTTTGACAAAGTAAGCGGTTTGTATACCGAAAGCTCGGTTACTGTGCTTGACAGCAACGTGGCTCAGGTTGCCGAGCAGATGCTTCCTCACACATCGTACCATATCAATAAGCTTGATCAGCAGGAATATGATATTGAGGAATACACCTATACGGGTGAAACCTATATCACAGCTTTCGACTTCTATTTCAGCAAGACTGACGGAAAGCTCGTAAAGTATGTGACTACATATTCTGTTGAGGGCTCTGATGATATAGTTGAGACCAGAGAGTTTACAAAGCTCGGTACCGAGGCTGACAGCACACTGTTTAATATGACTGCGCTTTCGGGGCTTAAAAACTATGATGAGATGACGCAGGAGGAATGTCAGAACGAGTTTGAGCGCATCTGCGATGCAAATGAAGTTACTGACAGTGATATGACAGCCTTCGGCACTTCGAGAGATCAGCTCGGGAAGCTGAGCTTTGATGAGTTTGAGGAGCTTATCTACACCTACGGCTTTGACAGCACCTACGAGAATGCCGCCAAAGAAGCCGACAGCAAGGCGGAGGTGTGATATGAACATATTACAGCTTCTGAAGCCTAAGGCTACAATTGATTTTCTTTACTCTGACAATACTGTAAGGCAGGCTCTTGAGAAGATGAGAAATCACGGCTTTACTGCTGTGCCTGTTATTGACAGAGACGGCCATTATGTGAAAACACTCGCTGAGGGTGATTTTCTGTGGTTTATGATAGAAAACGGCATCACAGATGTGAGAGAGCTTGAACGCTATGATATAGGACAGCTTTCAAAGAGAGTGAATATGAGACCCGTATATGTGTACTCAACTATCGAAGACCTTATACTGCTCTCAATGGATCAGAACTTTGTGCCTGTTATTGATGACCGTGAGGTGTTCATCGGGATCGTTACCAGAAGAGATATACTGGACTTCTGCCACAAAAGGTTAAAAGAGCTGAAGTCTGATGATCCCCAAGGCTAGAGCAGACGCATAAACAAAATGCTCACACATTTAATTTTGAAACCAATATATAAATAAAGAAAGGTTGTTGTAAAAATGAGGAAAAACGAGAAGGGCGGAGCTGCTGCTGTCGCTATTATGGTCATAATCATGATAGTGGCTATTGTATGCACTGTGCTGGTTGTAACAGGAAGGTTTGCTATCAAGAAGTCAGATGTGGACAGTGACGTCAAGGCTTCTTCAAGTGAGGCTGAATCTTCATCTGAGGAAATAAGCGAGACCGATCTCTCATCGGTCGCTCCCGAGCCCGAGCCTGTAAACCTGTATCCGACAAAGTCTGCTGACTACCACGAGATAGACCTTGATGATATTACCTGCTCAGAGGCTATCCTTATAAATGCCGACACTAATGAGATCATCGCAGGAATGAACTACGAAAAGCAGATATACCCAGCTTCACTGACGAAGATACTCACACTTATGGTCGCTGTCGAGAACATCGACGATCTGAAGGCTACCTATAAGTTCACAGAGGAAGACATTGAGCCCCTGATAGAGGATAATGCCTCGATGGTAGGCTTTGAGCCCGGCGAGGAGGTAACTGTCGAGGATCTGCTCTACGGTACTATTCTCGTAAGCGGTGCTGATGCTACTACAGGTCTTGCTAACTACATCTCAGGCTCTGAGGCTGAGTTCGTTAAGCTTATGGATCAGAAGCTTGTTGACCTCGGACTGGATAAGACCACCAAGTTCGTAAACGCTACAGGTCTTCATGATAAGAACCACTACACTACTGTTCAGGACGTTGCTGTGCTGACTAAGGCTGCTATGGAGAGCGAAACCTGCAAGAAGATACTCACTACAGCAAGCTATACCACATCCAAGACTGAGGCTCACCCTGACGGCATTGAGATGACAAGCATTGTTCTTTCACGCTATGCAGGCTACTACATCGACACCGACGGAGATGATGAGGGCGATGCTGATATGATCGGCGGAAAGACAGGCTTCACCGATGAGGCAATGTACACTCTGTCCTCTATCATTGACAAAGACGGCACTACCTACATCTGCGTTGTTGCACAGTCTGACGGAGACATCATCTGCACAGAGGACACTATCGCTATCTGCGAGAACTACATCAACTACGTTGAAAGAAAGCCTGCCGCTGCCGAGGAAGAGGATACCGACTCCGAGGAAAAACAGGACGATACCGAAGCTCATCCCGTAGGCGACAGCGATACTATCAAGGTAGGAGCATAAGCTTACATGATATTTACAGAGCCATGCTGAAAGGTGTGGCTCTTTTTGTTTGACATTGTTTTAATAATATGATATATTAAATAATATGATATAATAATCAAACCGGAGGGATAGCTATGTCAAAGGGCACTATATCGGTCTCGGTGATAAAGAGACTGCCGCGTTACTACAGGTTTCTCGGAGAGCTTGAAAAACAGAAGGTCGAGAGGATATCCTCGGGAAAGCTTGCTTCACTTATGAAGCTGACCGCTTCCCAGATAAGGCAGGATCTTAACTGCTTCGGGGGCTTCGGACAGCAGGGCTACGGATATAATGTCTCTGAGCTGAGAGCCGAGATAGGCAAGATCCTCGGTGTTGACAAGGGCTACCCTACTATTATGATAGGTGCGGGAAACCTCGGCAAAGCAATAGCTTTGCATATTAATTTTGAGTCAAGGGGCTGTAAGCTCACAGGGATATTTGACATCAACCCGAAGCTTACAGGAGAGACAGTCGCCGACATTGCTGTAAGACACACAGACGAGCTTGAAGACTTCTGCCGTGAGCACAAGCCTGTGATAGCAGTCCTCTGCATACCCAAGGAAGCCACAAAGCAGATTGCGGAAAGGCTTGTAGAGCTTGGGATAAAGGCATTCTGGAACTACTCGCACTATGATCTGACAATTGAGCACAGCGATATAGTGGTTGAGAACGTACACCTCGGGGACAGCCTGCTGACGCTGACCTACAATGTGAATGCACTCTGATGTGAACAGCCCACTTCGGTAACGAGGTGGGGCAGGCAGGGAAAACCCTGCACCGCCTTCGCGACGTTCTTTTGCTTGAAGCTTTTCCTGCCTTGACCGCAGAGCAAAAGAGTGCGGAGATTATAATAATACATAAGCCCACTTCATTTCGGAGTGAGCTTTTCTATGGTATGAGAATTGCGTATCATTTCAGTGAGAAGGTATTAAAAAGTGAATTGTGGGGTTTGCACAAATTGTAAAGTTTGAATTTGTTGGTATTAAATAAAATTTCCTTCTTTTCTGCCAAAGCTTGGTTTTATTTCGTATATAATATCAGAGACAACAAAACCTGTTCATAACTACTTCTTATCTCCCCAAAAGTTAACCCCCGAACTGCATGAAAGGGTCAGTTCGGGGGTATTTCTTTGTATAAATGACTGTGCTATTTCTTTGCTCCGTAGGTCTCTCTGTAGGCCTTCATGCTGTCGAGGTACTCCTTGCCCTCAACTATTCCGTCTTCTATTGCCTTGATGATGTCCTCCATTGTGACGATAGAGTATACCCTAACTCCGAAATCCTCATAAGCCTGATCTACTGCCGAGAGCTCGGTATCAAGGGCTTTTTCCTGCCTGTCAACCGTGATTACCATTGCCGTAACGTTCACATCGGCAGCGCTTTTAAGCTTTGGCATTGACTCTCTGAGTGCCTTTCCCGAGGTCATTACATCGTCAATAATAACTACCTTTTCACCGTCTGAGAGCTTCTTACCAACGAACATACCACCCTCACCGTGGTCTTTGGCTTCCTTGCGGTCAAACACATAGGAGGCATCAATACCGTACTTTTTGCTAAGAGCAATAACAGCAGACACCGCCAGAGGAATACCCTTGTAAGCAGGTCCGAAGAGGGTTTCAAGCTCTATCTTGTTCTCGGCTATGCAGTCAGCGTAGAACTCACCCAGTCTTCCGAGCTGAGCACCTGTCTTGTAGTTACCGCAGTTAATGAAATAGGGAGCTTTTCTACCGCTTTTGAGGGTAAACTCTCCGAAGGTGAGGACACCGCAGTCCACCATAAACTTAATAAATTCTTCTTTGTAGGTCATAATGATCGTCCTTTCATAGATACTGATACTATTATAGCACATTCGGAGTATATATGCAAGTGCCGTGAAAACAGCAATATTAAAATATTATTGCACAAAAATAAGCCATACGATTTGTGCAAGCCCCACAATTCACTTTTTAATACCTTCCCACTGAAATGATACGCAATTCTCATACCATAGAAAAGCCCACTCCGAAATGAAGTGGGCTTGTGTATTATTATAATCTCCGCACTATTTTGCTCCGCGTTCAAGGCAAGAGAAGCCTCAAGCAAAGCCATGACGCGTGGCGGTGCAGGGTTTTCCCTGCCACTCCGAAATGAAGTGGGCTAAAATACTATATTGTGACGAGCTTAATTATTAATGAGCTTGTCCTCGTTGCTCCAGCTGTAGAGCTTTCTGATCTCCTTGCCGACCTTCTCGGAAGGATGCTCAGCGTGAAGCTTTCTCATAGCCTTGAAGTGTACCTGTGAGCCTGCGCTCGACATATCAAGCAGGAACTCCTTAGCGAAAGAACCGTCCTGAATGTCAGCAAGTACCTTCTTCATAGCCTTCTTGGTGTCCTCAGTGATGATCTTGGGGCCTGTTACATAGTCGCCGTACTCAGCTGTGTTGGAGATAGAATATCTCATGCCCTCGAAGCCCGACTGATAGATAAGGTCAACGATAAGCTTCATCTCATGAATGCACTCGAAGTAAGCATTTCTCGGGTCATAGCCTGCCTCGCAGAGAGTCTCGAAGCCTGCCTGCATCAGAGCGCAAACTCCGCCGCAGAGAACAGCCTGCTCAC
>DGRP01000147.1:5463-5722 GCA_002391065.1 Ruminococcus sp. UBA4385
GCCTGCTCACCGAAGAGGTCAGTCTCGGTCTCAGTTCTGAATGTAGTCTCAAGAACACCTGCTCTTGCACCGCCGATACCTGCAGCATAAGCAAGTCCGATATCCTGTGCATTGCCTGTAGCGTCCTGATGTACAGCGATAAGACAAGGTGTACCCTTACCAGCCTGATACTCGCTTCTTACAGTGTGGCCGGGAGCCTTAGGAGCGATCATTATTACATTAACATCAGCAGGCGGTACGATGCAGCCGAAGTGGATAT
>DGRP01000113.1:0-1086 GCA_002391065.1 Ruminococcus sp. UBA4385
AGGACAGCCGTGAGCAGTTCGAGCTCAGAACACACAAGAGACTGATCGATGTTATCAGACCTACAAAGGAGACAACATCTACTCTTGAGAATCTTGAACTTCCTGCAGGCGTAAACATCGTAATGGAGATCAAGTAATCCCCAAACGAGATCGCAGAGAGCTGATCTCGGAAACGTTGCAGACCGCAGGTCATGTCGGGGAACCGACCAATAACCAATAGGAGGAAAAAACAATGCAGAAAGGTATCATCGGAAAGAAGATCGGTATGACACAGATCTTCGATGAGACAGGAAAGGTAGTTCCTGTAACAGTTATCGAAGCAGGTCCGTGTGTGGTAGTTCAGAAGAAGACCACAGAGAATGACGGATACGAGGCTGTACAGCTTGGCTTCGGAGAGATCAGGGCTAAGAGAGTGAACAAGCCCCTTCAGGGTCACTTCAAGAAGGCAGACGTTGCTATGAAGAGAACTCTTAAGGAATTCAGACTTGAGGACATCTCGGCTCTTAACGTAGGCGACATCGTAAAGGCTGACACCTTTGCCGAGGGCGACATCGTAGATGTAAGCGGCACAAGCAAGGGTCACGGATTCAGCGGCACGATCAAGCGCCACAACTTCGCAAGACTTAAGGAAACACACGGTACAGGCCCTGTACACAGACACGCAGGCTCAATGGGCGCTTGCTCATCGCCTTCGAGGATCTTCAAGGGCAAGGGAATGCCGGGTCAGTACGGTAACGTAAAGGTTACTGTTCAGAACCTTAAGATCGTGAAGATCGACGCAGAAAACAATCTTATTGCAGTTAAGGGAGCTGTTCCCGGTCCTAAGAACGGTACAGTAACTATTACAGACTGCGTTAAGAAGAAGGCTTAGTGGAAGGAGGAATAGTTATGTCACAGATCTCAGTATTTGACATGAAGGGCGTAAAGGTTGCCGACACTGAGCTTAATGATGCTATTTTCGGCATCGAGCCAAACAAGACCATTTTACACGCAATGGTTGTAAACTATCTCGCTAACCAGAGACAGGGCACACAGTCTACTCTCACCAGAACAGAGGTAAGAGGAGGCGGAAGAAAGCCTTGGAGA
>DGRP01000113.1:1141-6518 GCA_002391065.1 Ruminococcus sp. UBA4385
TGGAGACAGAAGGGTACAGGTCATGCAAGACAGGGCTCTATCAGAGCTCCGCAGTGGGTACACGGCGGTGTTGCACTCGGCCCTAAGCCCAGAGATTACAGCTATTCGCTTAATAAGAAGGAAAGAAGACTCGGAATGAAGTCGGCTCTCTCCGTAAAGGTAGCAGACGAGAACCTCGTTGTTGTTGACGCTATCAAGACAGAAGAGTTCAAGACAAAGACGATCGTTGAGATGCTCAAGGCTCTCAAGGTTGAGGGCAAGGCTCTGATCGTAACTGCTGAGGCAGATCAGAAGATCGTTAAGAGCGCTGCCAACATTCCGGGAGTCAAGACAGCAACGGTAAACACTCTCAGCGTTTATGACATAATGAACTATGACAAGTTTATCGTATCTTCCGATGCTGTTAAGAAAATCGAGGAGGTATATGCATAATGAAAGCTGCTCAGGATATTATTTTGACCCCTGTTATCACTGAGGACTCCATGGACAGACTTCAGGCTAACAGATATACCTTCAAGGTTGCTAAAGACGCTAACAAGATCGAGATAGCTAAGGCTGTTGAGGAGCTGTTCGGCGTTAAGGTGGCAAAGGTAAATACAATGACAGTTAAGGGCAAGCAGAAGAGAATGGGCAGAAGCGTAGGCTACCGCCCCGACTGGAAAAAGGCTATCGTTACTCTCGAGGGCGATAAGACCATTGAGTTCTTTGAGGGACTTTACTAATTAGCCCTGAACCGCAGATGTGCGTGATACCGAGCACACGGCGGTAAGCTCCGGCGAGGCAGCGAGGGCTGCTCGGGTAAGGCACTGAGTGCTTTGCCGATGCACTATTCCGCCGGACGTATGTATGGAAGGCAAAAGCCTTTCGCAAAACTTTTTAAGGAGTTGAATTTCAAATGGCAATAAAGAGCTATAAGCCGACCACTGCAGGAAGACGTGGAATGACCGTTACCGATTATTCCGAGCTTTCTAAGGCGGCTCCCTGCAAGTCTCTGCTTGAGCCTCTCAAGAAGCATTCGGGCAGAAACAGCTATGGCAGGATCACCGTTCGTCACAGAGGCGGCGGAGAGAGAAGAAAATATCGTGTTATCGACTTCAAGAGAAATAAGATGGGTATGGACGCTAAGGTAGTTACCATTGAGTACGATCCTAACAGATCTGCATTCATCGCACTTCTTCAGTATGAGGACGGAGAGAAGAGATATATCATCGCTCCCTACGGCCTTAAAGTCGGTGATGTTGTAAGATCGGGACCCGACGCTGATATTAAGCCCGGCAACGCTCTTGCAATGGCAAATATCCCTGTGGGTACATTTATCCACAACATTGAGCTTTATCCCGGAAAGGGCGCTCAGCTCGTTCGTTCAGCAGGAAATATGGCTCAGCTTATGGGTAAGGAAGGCGCTTATGCGCTCATCAGACTCCCTTCGGGCGAGATGAGAAGAGTTCCCGTAAACTGCATGGCAACAGTCGGACAGGTCGGCAACATCGACCACGAGAATGTAAACATCGGTAAGGCAGGAAGAAAGCGTCACATGGGCTGGAGACCTACAGTAAGAGGTTCCGTAATGAACCCCTGCGACCATCCTCACGGAGGTGGTGAGGGACGTGCTCCTATCGGACGTCCGTCTCCTGTTACACCTTGGGGTAAGCCTACAATGGGTTACAAGACACGTGCTAAGCATCATCGTTCCGATAAGTTTATCGTAAAGCGCAGAAACGGTAAGTAATTTGAGAGGAGGCAGATGATCAATGGGTAGAAGTGTCAAGAAGGGACCTTATGTACAAGAGGCCCTCTACAAAAGAGTAGTAGCAATGAACGAAGCAGGCGAGAAGAAGGTGCTCAAGACATGGAGCAGAGCCTCGACGATCTTCCCTGAGTTCGTTGGTCATACATTCGGCGTACATGACGGAAGGAAACACGTTCCTGTATATGTAACAGAGGATATGGTAGGTCATAAGCTGGGAGAGTTTGCTCCTACAAGAACCTACAAGGGTCATGCCGGATCAAAGACCTCTAATAACGGTAAGTAAGCGGAAGGAGGAAACGTGATGGAAGCAAAGGCAATTCTGAGAACTGCTCGTATTGCTCCCCGTAAGGTGCAGATCGTTCTGGACCTTATCAGAGGAAAGGATTACGACGTTGCAATGGCAACCGTAAAGCATACACCAAAGGCTGCAAGTGAATATCTTGAGAAGCTTCTGAAGTCCGCTGCTGCAAACGCTGAGAACAATCATAACATGGATAAGAACAACCTTTATGTTTCTGAGTGTTATGTTTGCCCGGGACCGATAATGAAGAGAATCAGACCAAGAGCACAGGGCAGAGCTTATAGGATATTCAAGAGGACATCGCATATCACCGTTGTTCTCAAGGAAAAGGAATAACTGAAAGAGGAGGTAAATCATGGGACAGAAAGTTAATCCGCACGGACTGCGTGTCGGTGTGATCAAGAATTGGGATTCCCGCTGGTTTGCAGATAAGGGCACTTTCGGTGATACGCTTGTAGAGGATTACAACATTCGTAAGTATATTATGAAGGATCTCAACAGAAGATCCAAGAATCCTTCGGATAAGTGCGTTTACGCAGGTGTTCCTAAGATAGAGATCGAGAGATTCAACGGTAAAGACGGCGCTCAGAAGGTAAGGATCCACATTTACTGCGCTAAGCCGGGTCTCGTGATCGGAAGAGGCGGAGCTGAGATCGACAAGCTTCGTGCAAATCTGGAAAAGAAGATCGGTAAGGGTGTTTCGATCAACATAGTTGAGGTAAGACAGCCTGACCTGAACGCTCAGCTCGTAGCTGAGAAGATAGCTCACGACCTCGAGGACAGAGTTTCGTTCAGAAGAGCAATGAAGCAGTCCATCGGCAGAGCAATGAAGCTCGGTGCAAAGGGTATCAAGACCAGAGTATCAGGCAGACTTGCAGGAGCCGAGATCGCAAGAGCTGAGACATATCATGAGGGTACGATCCCGCTGCAGACCATCAGAGCTGATATTGACTACGGCTTCGCTGAGGCAAACACCACCTACGGTAAGCTCGGCGTAAAGGTATGGATCTACAGAGGTGAGGTTCTCAAGGGACAGGTAGCTGCATCTGATAAGAGAGATGACGGCGCTGACACCAAGAAGAGAAGACCCCGCAATGACAAGAGCAGGGACGGACGCAGACCGTTCAACAAGGCTCGTGAGACGAAAAGAGAAGGAGGTAACGCATAATGCTGCTTCCAAAGAGAGTAAAGTTCAGAAAACAGCACAGAGGCAGAATGACAGGTAAGGCCTACAGAGGAAACAAGGTTTCCTACGGTGAGTACGGTCTTCAGTCACTCGAGCCTGCATGGATCTCCTCAAATCAGATCGAGGCTGCCCGTATCGCTATGACAAGATACATCAAGAGAGGCGGTCAGGTCTGGATCAAGATCTTCCCCGATAAGCCCGCAACAAGGAAGCCCCTTGGAACCCGAATGGGTAAAGGTAAAGGTGCTCCCGAGTACTGGGTAGCAGTGGTTAAGCCGGGCAGAGTAATGTTCGAGATCGCCGGCGTAAGCGAGGAGACCGCAAGAGAGGCTATGAGACTTGCAAGTCACAAGCTTCCGGTAAAATGTAAGTTTGTTAAGAAAGAAACTCAAGAAACGGGTGGTGAGCAATAATGAAGGCTAGTGAGATCAGAGATATGACAGCAGACGAGCTCAATGCAAAGCTCGACGAACTCAAGCAGGAGCTTTTTAACCTTCGCTTCCAGCACGCTGTAAATCAGCTCGAGAATCCAAAGAGACTCCAGGCTGTTAAAAGGGATATTGCTCGTGTAAAAACATTCATTCGTAAGCAAGAGTCCAACGTTCAGTAATTTCGGAAGGAGGATCCACTGTGAGCGAAGAAAGAAATCTGAGAAAAACAAGAGTCGGAGTTGTAGTTTCCGATAAGATGGATAAGACGATCGTTGTTGCTATCAAGGACAACGTACAGCACCCTCTTTACAAGAAGATCATCAAGAGAACAGTAAAGCTCAAGGCTCATGACGAGGAGAATACCGCCGGTATCGGCGATAAGGTAGAGGTAATGGAAACAAGACCTCTCTCCAAGGACAAGAGATGGAGACTTGTAAAGGTTCTCGAGAAGGCTAAGTAATAAGTTTTAGCGTGGCAACACGCTTCAAGATCACGAAAGGAGGAACGCACTGTGATACAGATGCAGACTTATCTCAAGGTTGCAGATAACTCCGGCGCAAAGGAGCTTATGTGCATCAGAGTACTCGGCGGAACACGCAGAAAGTATGCAAACATCGGTGACGTTGTAGTTTGCTCGGTTAAAAAGGCAACACCGGGCGGAGTTGTTAAAAAAGGCGACGTTGTTAAAGCAGTAATCGTTCGTTCAGCAAAGGGTCTTCGTCGTGCAGACGGAACTTATATCCGTTTCGACGAGAACGCTGCTGTAATAATAAGAGATGACAAGAACCCAAGAGGAACCCGTATATTCGGGCCGGTGGCTAAGGAGCTCCGTGAGAAGGATTATCTTAAGATCCTTTCGCTCGCTCCCGAAGTACTTTGATCGGAGGTGTCGTAAGTATGAATAAGGTACACGTTAAAACAGGCGACACCGTCGTTATCCTTTCGGGTAAGGACAAGGGCAAGCAGGGTAAGGTGCTTGAGGTTTCCCCCAAGGAAGGCAAGGTGATCGTTGAGGGTCTCAACATCGCTACCAAGCACGTAAAGCCCAGAAGACAGGGCGAGCAGGGCGGCATCGTGAGCGCTGAGGCAGCTCTCTATGCAAGCAAGGTCCAGCTCGTTTGCCCCAAGTGCGGCAAGACTACAAGGATCGCACATAAGATCCTTGAGGACGGAACTAAAGTCAGAGTCTGCAAGAACGCAGACTGCGGCGAAGAATTTTAATTAGGAGGATCATACGATGGCTAGACTTAAAGAATATTATGTTAGCGACGTAGCTCCTGCTATGATGAAGAAGTTCCAGTACGCTAATGTAATGCAGATCCCTAAGCTTGATAAGGTCGTTATCAACGTGGGCTGCGGTGCAGATAAGGATAATAAGAAGGTTATCGACACCATAATGACAGAGCTTGCAGCTATCACAGGCCAGAAGCCTATCGTCTGCAAGGCTAAGAAGTCAGTCGCAAACTTCAAGCTTCGTGACGGACAGATCATCGGTGTAAAGGTAACTCTCAGAGCTGAGAAAATGTATGAGTTCGTTGACAGACTGTTCAACGTCGCATTTCCTCGTGTAAGAGACTTCAGAGGTATCAACCCCAACTCCTTCGACGGCAGAGGCAACTACTCTACAGGTCTGAAAGAGCAGCTGATATTCCCTGAGATCGAGTACGACAAGATCGACCAGATTAGAGGTATGGATATCAACTTCATCA
>DGRP01000174.1 GCA_002391065.1 Ruminococcus sp. UBA4385
TCCTTCAGCGTAATACCGTCAATATACTCCATAACAATGAACTGGATCTCATCAGTGAAACCCACGTCATATATCTTGACGATATTCGGATGCGAAAGCACTGCAATAGCCTTGCTCTCATTACGGAAACGCCGCAGGAACTCCTCGTTTTCGGAATATTCAGGTTTCAGAATTTTAACAGCAACAACACGGTTCTCCATAGTGTCTGTTGCCTTGTAAACATCAGCCATACCGCCGACGCCGATCAGCTCTGTGATCTCATAGCGTCCGTCAAGCTTTCTGCCGATATTAGAATCCATAATTTCCACTCCTAAACATTAAATAAGCTTTTTGTTCTACATCTTTAATTTGCAACCAGCGCGACAGAGATATTATCCTTGCCGCCCTGTTCATTAGCATAATTGATAAGGTCTGTCACAGCATGATCGAGGTTTTTGCCAAAAACAAAACCATATATGATATCATTCGAGCAATAGTTTGACAAACCGTCCGAACACAGAAGAAGCGTAAAATTACATTCTGGCTCGAACTCGAAGTAATCAACATCCACATCGGCTTCAACACCGACCGCGCGTGTTATCACATTTTTCATCTGATGTGTTTTAAGCTCTTCTTCAGTGATCTGTCCTTGCTCATAGAGCATTCTGACATAGGTATGATCTGTTGTGATCTGACCGATCTTTCCCTCTGTCATCAGATAACAGCGGCTGTCACCGACATTAACGACATAACAGTGCCTGCCGCAGACAAGCGCAGCAACGCAGGTAGTTCCCATGCCGTTTTTATCTATATCCTCCTTGCTCTTTTCAAACACAAGGGTATTTGCTGCGTGGACTGCTGTCAGCATAAGATTTCTGACGCTGTTGGGAGACATTTCGGGACGGAAGTTCTGTGAAATACGGTTGAAGATCGTATTTATCGCTTCCTCGCTGGCGACGCCGCCCGAAAGAGCCCCTCCCATTCCGTCGCATACGATAGAAAGAGAAATATTATCCCCAAGGAAACCGCATCTTACTCTGTCCTGGTTTTCATCGCGTTTTCTTCCGATATCGGTTTTTGAAGCTAAAAACAAGCAGCCCACCACCTTTCATTAAATCTCGTATTCTCTCCTTAGCTGACCGCAGGCAGCATCAATGTCCGCGCCCAAGGTGCGTCTGACAGTGGCATTGACCCCGAGCTGTTCAAGGTAAGCCCTAAAGCGCTGTGCGCTTTTTCTGTCCGAGGTATAGTTTCTTTCTTTGATCTTATTGACAGGGATAATATTAACATGACAGATAAATCCGTCAAGCAGTTCAGCCAGTCTTGCAGCATCCTCCTTTGAATCATTATGCCCGTCTATAAGCGCATATTCAAAGGAGATCCTTCTGCCGGTGGTTTTGAAATAATCCCTGCAGGCCTTCATAAGCTCATTGATATCATACCTGTCATTAACAGGCATTATCGCACTTCGTGATCTGTTATCAGAAGCATGAAGCGATACGGAAAGCGTAAGACCAAGCCCAAGCTTTGCTAATTCATATATTTTAGGTACCAGTCCGCAGGTAGAAAGAGAAACGTGCCGCAGGGACATATTCATTCCTTCCTTTGAACTTAGCAATTCCAAAAATCTTATTACATTATCATAATTATCAAGCGGTTCACCGATACCCATAAGCACTGCACCGCCGATCTTTCTGCCGCTGTCCTGTTCGGCAGTATAGATTTGAGCAAGTATCTCGCTCGGACAGAGATCGCGTTTATACCCGGCGATCGTAGAAGCACAGAAACGACATCCCATTTTACAGCCTACCTGCGTTGAAACGCATATTGTATTTCCATGCTCGTATTCCATAAGCACGGATTCAATATGATTCCCGTCGGGAAGCCTATATAGATATTTTACAGTATTATCCCTCTTGGATTCAAGTCTTTTGACTATAAATAGTGATTTTATACAAAACTTTTCTTTGAGCCTGTCTCTTAATTGTGCAGAAATATCTGACATTGAATCAAAATCCGTGACACGTTTGACGTGCAGCCAGGAGTATATCTGTTTAGCCCGGAATTTCTTTTCATTCATATCAGTAATGACCGATGTAAGCTCATCAAGTGTAAGAGAAAGAATATCTATTCTGCCGTCGGGATCGGCATACATATGCTCACCTCTTTCTTTTAAACACCGATATGAAAAAGCCGTCTGAATCAAATCTGTCGGGGGTGATCGTCACCTTTGATCCGGATCCCAGCTTTTCCGGCAGACAGCCCTGCTCAAAATCCGGATGCTCCCTAAGAAAACGGTCAGTCACTTCGTCGTTTTCCGCTCTTGACAGGGTGCAGGTAGAATAGACCAGCGTTCCCCCGGCTTTGACATAGCGCGACGACACCGAAAGTATCTCGTATTGTATCTCAGGCAGGCGTGAAAACTCCTCGGGGGATTTATATTTTATCTCCGGCTTGCGCCTTATAACACCAAGTCCCGAGCAGGGTACATCGCAAAGCACTCTGTCAGCCTGCGGCAGACCTTCATCGTAAAGCTTGCCGTCATTGGTCCTTGCTTCGATGATCGAAAGGCCAAGCCTTTGAGCGCCGCTTCTGATAAGCCTTACTCTGTTTTCGTGAAGGTCAAAGGCAAGTAATCTGCCCTTGTTCTTCATCATTTCAGCGGATGTGAAAGCCTTTCCTCCGGGAGCAGAGCAAATATCAAGCACTGTTTCGCCCTCACAGGGAGCAAGAGCCTCGCAGCAAAGCATACAGCTTATATCTTGAACGTGGATAAGCCCCGACCGATAAGCACTGCTCTTCTCAATACCGCCGCCGCTGATGATAAGTGCATTCTTTATAATATCACTTTTTTCAGCAGTAAATCCGTCAGCTTCAAGCAGCCGGATAACATCTTCCACGGGCATTTTCAAGGTATTAGCCTTAACAGTAACCGGAGCCTGTCCTATAGAAGAGGACAGCATGGAGAGGGCAGCTTTTTCTCCGTATTCATTCATCCATTTTTGTGTAAGCCACGGCGGGCAGGAATATTCTAATGACAGTTCATCAACACGGCTGCTGCTTTTAGGAAGCTGCTTACCCTCACGGATAAAGCTTCTAAGCAATCCGTTCACGAATCCTGCCAAAGCAGGATTTTTCAATTTTTTTGCCAGCTTGACGCTTTCATCCACTGCGGAATTATCCGGCACCGAATCCATATAAAGCAGCTGATATATACCTGTCCTCAAAATGTTTTTCAGTTCTATCGACAGCTTATCCTTTGGATTTTTCAGATGTGCTGTGATGACTGCATCAAGAGTATATCTTCTTTCAAGCGTACCGTAAAACAAAGCTGATGCAAATCTTTTATCCTGCTCTGACAGATCAGCCCTTGAAAGAGCATCGTCAAGCAGGAGATTGGAATAAGCAGAGCTGTTTTCCATTTTGACCAACAGCTTTACTGTAAAACCCCGAGCGCTCGTCATATCAGCCGAACACCTCATCACCCGAAAGCGGATTGCCTCTTAGATATGCATCTGCACTCATGCGTTTTCCGCCCTCCGACTGAACCTCGGTAAACCTTATAACGCCGCTGCTGCAGGCAATATCAAAGCAGCTCTTGCTAAGCAGCGTTCCCGGAGCCTTTCCCGGTGCTTTCTCTGATACTATTTCAGACCGATAGACCTTCAGCCTCTTGCCCTTATAATAAGTATATGCACAAGGCCAGTCGCTAAGACCGAGGATGTGCCTGTGTACCTTAAAAACATCCATGTCAAAGTTTATGGGACACATATCCTTTGTGATCTTCGGAGCATATGTAGGCTCTTCTTCAACGCTTTCTTGAGACCGCGGAGTGATATTGCCCTTTTCAAGCTCATCAAGGGTATGAAGAACAAGCTCGCCGCCCATAGCAGCCATTCTGTCAAACAACTCGGCAGCAGTTTCATTCTGTCCTATCTCGGTCTTTACCTGTTCAAGGATGTCTCCGGTATCAAGGCCTTCATTCATCAGCATTGTTGTAATACCCGTAAATTTATCACACCCCAGCACCGACCATTGAATAGGTGCCGCACCGCGAAGCTTAGGCAAAAGCGAACCGTGGATGTTAACGCATCCCAGCCTCGGTATCTCCAAAAGAGACACCGGCAGGATCTGTCCGTAGGCAGCCACAACTATACAGTCCGGAGACAGTTCTCTTATGCGCTGGATATACTCTTTGCCCTCTTCTTTTCTTAGTGATGCCGGCTGAAACACATCTGTTCCGTGTTCCAAAGCAAGCACCTTTACAGGCGGAGGCATCATAGCATATCCTCTTCCCTTAGGCTTATCCGGTTGAGTAAAGACCGCAAGGATGTTGTGTTTTTCATACAGCCGCTTTAAAGCCTCAACAGCAAAATCCGGCGTTCCCATAAAAATAATATTCAAGCTTGACACCTCTGTTACTGCATATCCTCGGGGTTAATAAACTCTACGACCTTTTCAAGAAACAAAACACCGTCAAGATGATCAAGCTCGTGGCATACTGCTTGAGCAAAAAGATCCTCGACCTCCTGCTCATACCATTCTCCGTTTCTGTTCTGGGCCCTAAATTTTACTTTCTTCGGACGAATGGTGTATCCCCACTCTCCCGGACAAGAAAGGCAGCCCTCCTGCACCTTTTGAGTTTCCTCCGACCGCTCCAATATTTCGGGATTGATAAGCTCATGAACGCCGGAGCCGTCATAGACATCAATGATAACGAGCCGTCTCAAAACGCCGACCTGCGGCGCAGCAAGACCTACGCCCTCTGCCTTTGCAAGGGTCTCGGCCATATCATCAAGCAGTGTATGGAGTCTGTCATCGAACTTGATAACAGGCTTACATACCTTGTGAAGCATTTCGTCTTTCTTATTCAAAATATTTCTGATAGCCATAATAACTCCAATCTATAATCCGATATCTCCGTTGATATCAGCATAAATACTTACTGCTCTGAAATCATTTCTTTTGTAGAATTTAAGCAGCATTTCTCTGATGCACTGTCTGAAATCCTTAGTGTTCCTGCATTTTAAGATCAGCCTGTAACGGTATTTTCTGTTTATTCTTCCGAGAGTACAAGGTGCAGGGCCAAGCATACGAATCGGAAGCTTAACGCCGGTCTGTCTGATGCGTTCAGCAGTATAGAAAAATTCTCTTGCAAACCAGTCTGACGCTTGTATAGCCAGACTTTCAAGTGAGCTTGAAAATCCAATAACGCATATGTCACAGAAAGGCGGATATATCAGCGATCTGCGGAGTTCGATCTCTTCCTCAAAGAACTCGTCATAATCCTGTTTAGCTGCAAGGTTGAGAACGAAATGATCCGGCACAAAGGTTTGCAGATATGCAACTCCCGGCTTATCACCTCGGCCGCTTCTTCCGGCCACCTGTGTGAGCAGGGAAAAAGTGCGCTCGTAGCTTCTGAAATCTCCGGTGAACAAAGCCTTATCAAGTGAAACCACTCCCACAAGCGTAACATTCGGGAAATTGAGCCCCTTGGCGATCATTTGAGTACCGAGCATTATGTCATATTCACCGTTCTCAAAGGCCTTGAAGTATTCTTCATAGGAATACCGCGAGAAAACAGTATCCGCATCCATTCTAAGTATCCTTGCTTGAGGAAGATCCTTAGCGATCTCGTCCTCAATACGTTGAGTTCCTATGCCGCTTGTAAAAAGGTGATCCGAGCCGCAGGAGGGACACTGTGTAACATTGTCCATTGAAAAACCGCAGTAATGACACATAAGCTTGTTGTTCTTCTTATGATAAGTCAGCGGCAGGTCACAGTTCGGACAGCTTACCGGGTGACGGCAGTCAAGGCAGGAAATATAGGTATTGAACCCGCGCCTGTTCAAAAAGAGGATAGCCTGTTCTTTGTTGTCAAGTGTCTGGCGAAGCCGATCTTTCAGCTTTTCACTGAACAAGGCTCCGTTTTCATATGCCATATCAATGATCTCGACGTTGGGAAGAACTGCATCGGCATACCTTTTGCGCATTTCAAAAAGATGAAATCTTTTTCTTACTTTTGCATCATAGAAGGTTTCAAGTGAAGGAGTGGCAGATGCCATGACAAGCACTGCATTGTGGTTGCCGCATCTTTTTATAGCCACATCTCTTGCGTGATATCTTGGGGAGCTTTCAGATTTATAGGTATGCTCCCCCTCCTCGTCAATAATAATTATGCCGATATTTTCAAGCGGGGCAAAAACAGCACTTCTTGTTCCTATAACTATCCTTGCATCTCCGCTGCGTATCCGCTTGAACTCATCATTTCTTTGTCCGAGTGAAAGCGACGAATGCAGCACAGCTACCTTCGAGCCGAAATAGGTCTT
>DGRP01000085.1 GCA_002391065.1 Ruminococcus sp. UBA4385
CTGATTTTCAGGAAAATGTCACGCTTATTTTTCTGCTGTTTATTCGTTTTTCTTATCATAAAAATCTCTCTTTCTTTTATTCAGATTCGGGGTCTGAGGGGTGTCCCTCTCACAAGCTTTGTATTGTGTGGTTTTCAGTTTTTGTACCCACACAATACCGTGCTTGCTACTCTTCCAAACGCCCCTGTGGGCGTACTTTCATTTTTCTTTTTAGTCAGCTATCCGATCTACACGGTTACACACTTCACACACATGAATATACCTGACCGAAGTTTTAATCATCAAAAAAGAAAAAATAACTGTGATGCTTTCCATATCTATAATAGGAAAAGAAATGTGTAAGCGTGTAAGTCCTGATATTTCTTCTTTTAAGGTGTGTTGTGAAGCGTGTAGCGTACCGTGTAAAATGTGTTTTAATACATGATAGTCGGCGGTCGGTATGTGTATCTGATTCCGATGAAACCTCTCGCACGTTTGCCCTGCTCGTTGACTGCATTTTCGGAGTAAGTAATACCGTAATCATCTGCATGAGATTTCAGATAGCCGGAGAAAGTTCTTCTTGATAATTCATCAAGGCTGTTGAGCCTGCACCAGCTCTGATATGCCCAGTATAATTCCTGCGAATGTATCTGCCCCGAAGCGTCAAACTTGAAGTCATGCTCGCTCTCCATAAAGGGAATGATATTGTTGCATTCACGCTCGCTGCGTTTGAGGTTTTCTTTCGCCTGATCGCTTATGGTAAACTCAAAATCATTCGCAATCAAGCGCTCCAATCCCTCAATGCACCAGAGGAATATTCCTTCTTTTTCAGCAAGCAGTTTTTCGGTCAGATGCTTGTCTGCTGTGCGGTCTTTCGGAACGGGCTTTGCAACAAGTATCATCTGCCTGCGAAAGAAGCCTTCACTGCGGTCATAAAGTGCAGAGATCGGATTGTTGCCGAATGCGATAACTCTTGTGTACAGCAGTGCCTGAAAAGAAGGACTACCTTTCGGCTCGATCTCCATAGGTATCTCCGCTGTGATAAGCTGTTTGAGGAACTCTGTCTTTTCAAGTGCAGACATATCCATATCATCATCTATCATGCAGAGCTTTCCGAGGAGCTTGACCTTATTGAATCGGGCGGCAGGTCCATTGTCCAGACCTGATACACTTCCGCTTACAGAATTCTTATATCCCATGATCTCAAAAAGCATCTTGCCGACACGGGACTTTCCTTCGCCGCCATTGCCTGAGATCATCAGCATTTTCTGTGCTCTTGTGGACGGTATCAGCAGATACCCCATATACTCCTGTAAGGTCATAACGTCCTGTTCGTTCAATAGCTCCTACACGAAACTGAGCCAGCGTTCAGGCTTCGGAGCATCGGAACGGTATTCAATGCCCAGGCGGTTCATAGTAAACTGCTTTCCATGAGAGAATACAAAGTGTCCCTGTATCAGATGCAGTGTGCCGTTCTTCAAGTGTATAGTGTGTTCGTTTGGCTCAGGTACAGGACGGTAGCACTTAATCTTCATAGCTTCCACCAGACGTTTGGTACGGTCTGCGACATTCTTCACTACATAAGGCTTGATACGCTCGTATATGACCTTGCTCAGCTCCGAGATAAGGAACTCGCCGTCTATATCATAGAACAGCCCATTGATGCAGTACAGTATGTGCTGTGCGAGAAGCTCCGTACAGAATACGTCCTCATTGACCTGTGTTCCGTCCCACCACTTCGGAAACTTGCTTTTCTCCTCTTTCTTTTCCTGATGCTCTGCCTCTTTGAGCTGACGCAGAGCCTTGTCCTTATACGGAGCAACAAGGCTGTCAAAGTCCGCCGTCAGCTTGAATTTCTTGGCTATCTGTCTGAATGCCGTGATATACTGCGACACGGCAAATTCATCAGACAGGGTGAGTATCTTTTCATAGGGTGCAGTACTATTAAGTATATCATCATACGTTACCGCTGACAGTTCTTCTTTGAGCTTATCAAGCTCGGACTTCTCCTGTTCTTCGGGCTGTACAACCTCATCAGGTACAACGGGGAGATCATCCCCGTTGTTCGCCTCCGTAATCATCTCCGCAGCATCATTCATCATTTCCTGCATCGCTGGCCTCCGTTTCTGCCCTGAAATAACCTAAGTCCTCCCATACTTTCTTGTCAGGGCAAAGATAGTTGTATTCGCTTGAACCGTCCTTCTTGAAGGCATATCCGAAACGGAATATGCCTTTCTGTAAGCCTATCCTGATGTACTGCGGGTCTTTGCCTGTTGCCTGTGCGATCTCCTTGATCGGTACGTTTCTGCCTGTAAAAGCCGGCAGAGAATTAGTAGTATTATTCATGTGGTCTCCTTCCGATTATCTATCTTTCTCTAATCGTGTGAAAAAATCTCAGGGTGCCTCTTGACATCTCTCTGCGATTCTGATATAATTGTACCATACACTTCCAGACATTTCAATTGTCTTGATAAAAATAGTACATTAACAATTTATTCATAAAAAGTGGAGGGCAAAATGAAAACAGCAATAGATCAGGAGAAAACAAGAGAAAAGATAGTTGCTCTGCGTACTGAGCGTGGTTTGTCGCAGAATCAGCTTGCAGAAGCCCTCGGTGCTTCACGTACACATTACAACGGTATCGAACACGGCAAAGCTACAATAACAAATAGCTATATCAATATGCTTGCTGAGTTCTATGATGTGCCTGTCGAGGATATAGTTGTCTATGCGGACAGTTATGGCGATGATTATTATGAAGCATTGCAGAAGTTCAATCACCTTATGGGGGACAGCTTTGATAGCCTGAAATCGCAGGCGGTACTGCTCGATACTGCTACATTTGTTGGCAAGCGTAATCAGAATGTACTGTCAACGGTGCTTGCAAACCTCGGTTACACACTGGAGATCAAGGCATCCCGTGATGTGTGGAGCGATTACTTTATTCTTTCTAAGACGGACGAGGGACAGCCTGTGTATGATATGCCGCCTGAGCTGTTGCAGTTATTCTCCGAGGGATATGTAATTGCTCTCAAAAAGGCAGGAAAGATTATGTGTTATATGTCTATAAGCGAATACCTGCAATTCGAGAACTATCTTATAATGACCGTCAAGGGCTTTACATCGTCCATAATCAGCGATTTTAAGAAGTTCACAGTCAACAAGGACGAACAGGAAGAAGCACCAATGCCCCTTGACGAGCTGAAAACTCAGATCGACCGCATTTCCGAGATCGTTGACACCTGCCGTGAGGTAGTACGGCTGAAGGAGAAGAAGCAGAATGAAGTTAGCTAACGGTGTTGGCACTGTCTACAAGCTGTCAGGCAACAGGCGTAACCCTTATATCGCCCGAAAGACAGTCGGTTGGGATATTGATACCGAGACGGGCAAGCGTAAACAGCAGTATATCACTATCGGCTATGCTCCGACCAGGGCTAAAGGGCTTGAAATGCTGATGGAGTATAACAAGAACCCGTATGACATTGAAGCCTCCAAGATCACTTTTGCAGAAGTCTTTGAAAAGTGGTCTGCGGAGAAGTTTCCGACTATCTCCGACAGCAACGCCAAAGGCTATAAAGCTTCTTATAACACCTGTGAAATCCTACACGACAGGGTATTCAAGGAGCTAAAGCTGACCGACTTGCAGGGCGTTGTGGACAACTGCGGAAAGAACTATCCAACGCTCCGTAAGCTGAAAGTATTACTCAATCAGATGTATGAGTATGCTATGAAGTATGAGATATGCACGAAAGACTACTCGGAATACGTAGATATTCTCAAATTCAAGGACAAGAATCCGAATAAGACAGATCGTTCTCCTTTCAGCAAGGAAGAAATTGATGCTCTGTGGCTGCAGGAAAGCAATCTCTACGCTCAGATCGTTCTGATGCTTGATTATTCCGCACTCCAGAAAAC
>DGRP01000031.1 GCA_002391065.1 Ruminococcus sp. UBA4385
GCGTCAGCAAGCCTGCGTCGAATTTAGGCAATCTGACGAAAATCTGGACGGCGCATCTGATGCACAGAGGTCGTGCGGTGTTGCCTTAAAATTCAAGTAATTCCTGCTCCGATACAAGCTTAAAGCCTGCTTCCTCAAGAGCCTCTACAGCTGCATCATTATTGTCCACCCTGACTATCAGGCAGGCAATATTTCTTGAAGGATTAATAAATGCCGAATACATATACTCAACACTGATGTTATCCTTGTAAAGTGTCTCCATAATGCTTGCCATTCCGCCGGGGGTGTCCTGTGCGGTAACTGCAATTACATTCGACTGGGTCACGGAGCAGTTATTGGCTTTGAGAACCTTGAGAGCCTTTTCGGTATCGTCAACGATTATTCTCATTATGCCGAAGTCTTTAGTATCTGCTACCGAGATAGCTCTGATGTTTATTCCTGCCTCAGCTATGAAGCCTGTGATTGCTGAAAGTCTTCCTGGTCTGTTTTCTGCAAAAACAGAAAGCTGTTTTACTGTCATTCTGCTCCCCTCCTTATGCGTTATAAACTTTTCTCTTGTCGATTACTCTCACGGCCTTGCCCTCTGAACGTGGGATAGACTTTGGCTCGCAGAGTGTGATTTTTGCTCTTATGCCGAGTATCTGATGAATATCGGCGCTAAGCTTTTTCTCCAGCATCTCAACGGATCTGATAGTATCAGTATGCATTTCGTCAGAAAGCTCTACCTTGATCTCAAACGTATCGGTATTGCCGACCCTGTCAACTACGATCTGATAGTTAGGAGTTGCATTGAAGTCCTTGAGAAGAACGGTCTCGATCTGGCTCGGGAATACATTTACGCCCTTGATTATGAGCATATCGTCGCTTCTGCCCATAGGCTTTGTCATCTTAACGAGAGTTCTTCCGCAGGAGCACTTTGCTCTTGAAAGAACGCAGATATCTCTTGTTCTGTATCTGAGAAGAGGGAATGCTTCCTTATCAAGGCTTGTGAATACGAGTTCACCCTTTGAGCCCTCGGGGAGAACCTCTCCTGTCTCGGGGTTAATTATCTCAGCTATGAAGTGGTCTTCATTTATGTGCATACCATTCTGTTCGGAGCACTCAAACGAAACTCCCGGACCGCTTATCTCGGTAAGGCCGAAAATATCGTAAGCCTTTATGCCAAGGCTCTTTTCGATCTCCTGACGCATTTCCTCTGTCCAGGGCTCTGCGCCGAAGATACCTGCTTTGAGGTTTATATCATTCGGGGTAAGACCCATTTCCTTGAGTGTCTCGCCTATGTATGCGGCATAAGACGGTGTGCAGCAAAGGATTGTTGCGTTTAAGTCTCTCATGAACTGTATCTGTCTTTCGGTATTGCCCGAGGACATAGGAAGTGTCAGACAACCAACCTTATGAGAGCCGCCGTGAATTCCTGCTCCTCCTGTGAACAGGCCGTAGCCGTAAGCTACCTGAACAACGTCTTCATTTGTACCGCCTGCTGCTGTGATAGCTCTGGCGCAGCAGTCCTCCCAGAGGTCTATATCATTCTGTGTATAAAAGGCTACAACTCTCTTGCCTGTTGTTCCGCTGGTAGACTGTATCCTTACGCAGTCCTTAAGCGGTGCGCCAAGCAGACCATAGGGGTAGCACTCACGCAGATCGTCTTTTTTAAGGAACGGCAGCTTATGTAGATCATCAATAGACTTGATGTCATCGGGGGTAACACCCTTTTCTTCCATAAGCTTTTTGTAGTAAGGCACATTGTCCCAGACGTGTCTTACCTGCTTGACAAGCTTCTCATCCTGAAGCTTCTTCATGTCCTCTCGGGACATACATTCAACTTTTTCGTTCCAATACTTTGCCATCGGAACATACACCTCCTTGTGTAATGGGGAAAATTGACGGCGTACCGTCTGTATAAGGCTTAGCCTTATACTATCATTCAGCGGCTGCTTCCCTTCCGAGAGCAAATGCTTTTTTATTAAGCTCTAAGAACTTTGGCGGTACGCACTGTTCAAGTGCCTTCTGCCAAACGTCTTCATCGAACTGCATCTTAGTTGAAACAACGCCCATAAGGACAACGTTCGATGCCTTTGATGTTCCTGCCTGCTCGGCAAGTGTAAGGGCATCTACTGCGATAACATCTACACCCTTTGCTTTAAGCTTCGGGATAATGTCCTCGGGGTACTTTGCAGCCCCTGTGATAACAGGCATGGGGTCTATCTGCTGAGTAGATGTAACTATATGGCCGCCCTTTTTAAGGTACTGTACATATCTTGCAGCTTCGAGCTGTTCAAAGCTGATGATGATATCTGCCTCACCCTTTTCAACTACGGGAGATGCCACGTCGTCGCCGTATTTTACGTATGTAACTACAGAGCCGCCTCTCTGACTCATGCCGTGTACCTCTGAGACCTTTACATCAAAGTTCTGCGAGAGCAGAACATTACCGATTATACGTGAGGCAAGCAGCGAACCCTGTCCGCCGACGCCCACTATCATGATTGATCTTGTTTCCATTTATTTATTCACCTCAGAATTATCATTAGTTTGTTTGTCTTTATCCTTATCTCTGAAATCTCCTCTTAAATACCTGAAAAGTATTATCGGAAGAGTTACTGCCGCAACAATGAGGAACGGACAGATGATAAGGACAGTCACTATAATGTTATCCCCGAACATATTACTCTACGATAGCATTGAGCTTGCACATCTCTGTGCAGATGCCGCAGCCTACGCACTGGGTATGGTCGATAACGCTCTTGCCGTCCTTCATTGAGATAGCAGGACATCCGACCTTCAGGCACTGCTTGCAGCCTACGCACTTGTCGGTATCAACCTTGAGGGCAGGCTTATGCTTAACGTATTTGAGCAGAGCGCAGGGACGTCTTGAAATGATAACGCTGGGCTCTTCCTTGGCCAGCTCTTCCCTGATGACTGCCTCTGTTTCAGCCATGTGGTAGGGGTCTACCACTCTTACGCTGTTGATACCGAGCGCATGGCAAAGTGCTTCGAGGTCAACTGCATAAGCAGGGTCGCCTTTGAGGTTCTTTCCTGTGGTGGGGTTCTGCTGATGGCCTGTCATACCTGTGATGGAGTTGTCAAGAATGATGACTGTTGTATTTGATGCGTTATAAGCAACGTTCACAAGGCCTGTCATACCGCTGTGCATAAAGGTAGAGTCACCGATAACGGCAACGCTCTTCTTCTCGCTTTCAGCGCCCCTTGCCTTGTTGAAGCCATGCAGTCCGCTGATAGATGCGCCCATGCAGATAGTAGTATCCATAGCGCAAAGCGGAGGTGTTGCACCAAGGGTGTAGCAGCCGATATCTCCCGATACGGTAACACCAAGCTTAGAAAGGCAATAGAACAGACCTCTGTGAGGACATCCTGCACACATTACAGGAGGTCTTACAGGTACGGGCTCGTCGAAGGTCTCATACTCGGGCTTAACGCCTAAGATCTTCTCGGAAACTATAGTCTGTGAAATCTCACCGATATAGCCGAACAGCTCCTTACCGATCACTTTTACGCCGATGCTGTTACAGTGGTTCTCGATGATGCCGTCAAGCTCCTCGATAACATAGACCTTATCGCACTTTTCTGCAAAGTCTTTGATTATCTGTACAGGCATAGGATTAACCCAGCCGAGCTTTAAGTAAGAAGCCTTTGTGCCAAGAGCCTCTTTAGCATACTGATAGGAAATACCCGAGGTAATGATGCCTATGGAGGTATCATTTATCTCAAGCTTATTTAGCGGCGAGGTCTCTGCGTACTCGGCAGCTGCTGCAAGCTTATCCTCAACTACGGGGTGACGCTTGATAGCATTTCCGGGCATCATTACATATTTGCCTGCGTTTTTCTCATAGGGTACCAAGTCCTTCTCTTCCCTGTCGCAGAGCTCAACTGCCGACTGAGAGTGTGAAACCCTTGTGGACAGACGAACAATTACAGGTGAATCAAACTTCTCCGACAGCTCATAGGCTGCCTTTGCAAACTCCTTGCACTCGCCCGAATCAGAAGGCTCTATCATCAGGCACTTCGATGCGATAGCATGATGACGTGAATCCTGCTCATTCTGGGAGGAGTGCATACCCGGGTCATCGGCAACGGCAACTACCATACCTGCGGTAACGCCTGTATAGCCTGCGGTGTAAAGAGGGTCGGCAGCAACGTTCAGACCAACGTGCTTCATAGCGCAGAACGATCTTGCTCCGCCTATAGATGCACCGAGTGCTACCTCCATTGCTACCTTCTCATTCGGTGCCCACTCAGCGTATACCTCATCATACTTTGCGATCTCCTCGGTGATCTCTGTCGAGGGTGTGCCGGGATAAGACGAGACGATCTTACAGCCCGCCTCGTAAAGCCCTCTGGCGAAGGCTTCATTTCCAAGCATTAGCTTTTTCATAAATCTGATCTTTCCTTTCAAGTGGAATATGCGAAGGGCTTAGCTCTCCGCAGTTTTTACATACGAATTTATTATATCACAAAATCCGCCGATTGTAAAGACGTGATTTGCAAGTTTTACAAAAATCATATAACATTTTTTAGTAAAACAGAAAAACGACACCGAAATCAGTGTCGTTTCTGAGATATTCAAAGCTCACCAGAGCTTTTCAATGTTTATCATATGTCTTTTAAGAGCTATAAGGTCGAGAGTATCTATCTTGCCGTTACTGTCAACGTCCATAACTGTAAAGTCTTCGCCTGTAAGCTTTTTCAAGCCGATCATATGACGCTTAATTGCCATAAGGTCGTTGACTACATCTATCTTGCCGTCAGCGTTTATGTCGCCCTTCTTTCTGCCTTCACCAATGAAAGCATAGCGTGCGCCTTTTTCTTCAAAGCATTTATGAGCAGCACTGTCCTTATAGCAGTAATAGGTGGTAGCGTCAGACTGGAATGCACCAAACTCCTCACCGCCGAAGTCAACTACTGATCTCGGGTATACTACCTTAGTGAGATTATCACAGAGATTGAAAGCACTGATATGTGCCATAGTAACAGTATCGGGAAGAGTAACGCTTGTGAGCGAATTGCAGAACGCAAATGCGTCATGGTCGATAGACCGGAGCTTCTTCGGCATATTGATATCGGAAAGAGATTCACAGCCGCAGAAGCAGCTCTCGGGGATAGCTGTGATATTATCAGGCAGGGTCACTTTTTTAAGAGCTGTACAGCTATAGAAAGCAAAATCTCCCAAAGCTGTTACCGAATTTGGAAGATTAATAGAAGTTAATCCTGTACAGCCGTTGAAAGCCCCGTTTGAGATCTCTGTAACAGTAGAAGGAATTGTCACCGACCCGAGCGATGTACAGCCTAAAAGTGCTCCGCTGCATATTTTTTTACAGTTTTTCGGGATATTAACTGTAGTAAGTGCTGTACAATTCTGAACGATACCGTCAGGTACCTCTTCAAGGCTGTCAGGTAAAGTGACCTTTTTCAGTGACTGACAGCTATGCAGTATTCCTGTACCAATATCCGTTACTGTTGACGGGAGTGTAAACTTCTCTAAGCCTGTATTATAAAATGCAAAGGTCCTGATCGAAGTGACCGATGACGGTATAGCAACTGAGCTCAAGGCGGTGCAGTCTTTGAAGGCCTTAAACTCGATCGTTTCTAAGCCCTCATTCAAGCTGACTGTTTTCAGCGAAGAACAGCCCTCAAAGCACTGTGATGATATAACACGAAGAGAGCTTGGCATAGTGACCGATCGTAGAGTTGTATTATCCTTAAATGCTTCACTATCAAGCCCGTACACCTTGAGCGTCTGGCTGTAGATAGTAAGCTTCTCGGGAATGACAAGGTTTTGAGCGTTTCCGTTATACTTTCTTATCCAGACATTGTATTCCTGCGTTGCTTCGTCCATGCTCATAAAGCAGGTAAAGTCACCGATCTCCTCATCAGCACTAACGGATATGCCGGTATCAAACAGGGTCATGCCCTGCGGCAGAACAGCTGCACCTGCGAATAAAAGTGCCAAAGCACACACAAGGGCAGTAAGTCTTTTTTTCATTTGTATTCCTCCTATAATTTATACTTAAAAACATTATAACACACAGTAAATCTTTTGTAAACAGTTTTTTGAACAAAACAGTTCTTTACTTTTTTAGAACAATGTGCTATAATGTACAGTGATATATTGTAACGGAAGGACTGTTTTTATGAAAACATATACACTTGATGAAATCTACACTCAGGACAAGCTGGCTTTCCAGCGTGAGAGATATGAAAGGGCTGCCGCTGAGTTTGAAAAGCTCTTCGGGGAGAAGCCTACACACTTTTTCTCTGCCCCCGGGCGTACCGAGATAGGCGGCAACCACACCGACCACAACCTCGGGCGTGTGTTTGCGGCAGGAGTATCTCTTGACGTTATCGCCGCTGTAAAGGCTACCGATGACGGCATTATCACAGTCAAGTCCGAGGGCTTCCCTGTTGACAAGATAGACTCTGCTGATACCGATGTCAAGGAAGAGGAGAAGAACAGCTCGGCATCACTTATCAGGGGCATGGCAGGAGGCTTTCTCAAAAACGGCCATAAGATAGGCGGCTTTAATGCTTACACTACATCTAATGTACTTAAAGGCTCTGGGCTTTCGTCCTCGGCGGCTTTTGAGGTGCTTATCGGAACGATACTCAACGGTCTTTACAACGAGCAGGCTATCTCCGCAGTTGAGGTGGCTCAGCTCTCCCAGTATGCAGAGAATGTGTATTTCGGTAAGCCCTCGGGCCTTATGGACCAGATGGCTTCATCGGTCGGCAGCTTCATCACAATTGATTTCAAGGACGAAAAGGAACCTGTTATAAAGAAGGTCGATTATGACTTTTCAAAGTCGGGATATGCTCTTTGCATAGTTGACACCAAGGGCAATCACGCTGACCTTACTCCCGAGTATGCGGCTATTCCGCAGGAAATGAAGTCGGTGGCTCAGTTCTTCGGGAAGAGCGTTCTGAGAGAGGTGGACAAGCAGGAGCTTCTTGATAATATTTCGGCTGTGCGTGAGAAATGCTCTGACAGGGCTGTGCTTAGAGCTCTCCACTACTTTGATGATAATGAGAGAGTGCTTGCTCAGGCTGAGGCTCTTGAAAGAGGAGATATTGAGGGCTTTTTCAGACTGATTAATGAGTCGGGTGATTCCTCATTCAGATATCTGCAGAACATCTATGCTTCCTCTGCACCTGCCGAGCAGGGACTGTCGCTTGCGCTCTACATCGCTAAGAGCGTTCTCGGAGGCAAGGGGGCGTGCCGTGTTCACGGCGGCGGCTTTGCAGGAACTATTCAGGCCTTTGTTCCTGATGATATGCTTGATAGGTTCAGTGCAGAGATCGAGAAGGTCTTCGGTAAGGGCTCTTGCTATGTGCTCTCAATCAGACCTGTCGGCGGAGTAATGGTAAGTCTGTAAAGGAGAGGCTATGCTGGGATCAAAAAAGCAAGTCAGCCTCAGGTTTTCGACCTGCGGTGAGATAATGATAGACGGTCTTCCCTTTTCGTTCGGAGTTGAAAGCTCGGGAAAGGCTTCAAAGAAGGGGCTTTGCGTTTCTATCTCGGGAGAGGACGTTGACAACGGAAAGATCACGTTCTCGGGACTGACAAGGAACCGCTACATCAAGGGAAAGCTTCAGCCTGTAAGATACGATTTTAAGCTGACCACCAAGAAAGACGGCAAACGCATTTATCTGGCAAGGTTCCCCGACCTTGACATTCCTGATGCGATTGAAACAAAGATGTTCAAAAAGGTCACCGAGCAAGATGTTCTCAACCGTATGAACAATGAAATAAGCTTCAAGGTAACACCGCATTATTCAGGCGAGGATACTCCCGAAGTGATGCTGACGGTATACCCTCTTGAAAACGTGCTGACAGGCTCGGCGGCGGCATGGCTGAAGGTTACGTCTGATACGGATTATTTTCTGCATAAGCTTAGTAAGAGGAGGAAATGATATGTTTTCCGTTTATCTTATAATTCTGGTTGTAAGCACTGTATTATTCACACTTTTGCCCCTTTTGTTCGGAAGAAAAAAGAAAAAGACAGTGAACCTTATCTTTTTGTGTTTGTGTATTGCCTGCTTTATCGTTACGAACGTTATCAGAAACATTGATAAAAAGGACAGCAGCAACTACAAAGTATACGGCGGAGGTCTTTTCAGAGAGGTGGAATATCTTGAGACAAAGGGCGGATACCACATCTTCAAGGAAGATACTCTGAGGGTAATGGAGCTTGGGCATGATGTTGCTGTGCCCGATGATATTGAACTTCCGTGGTACACTAAAAACATCGACAGGTATGACACAAAGCTGTTATGCACTAAGGGTACGAAAATAGATAAAAACAAGACTATCAAGATCGACGGTGAGACTTACATTCTTGCAGATAATGCCGAAAAAATCAAGACCTCTTACACCTATTTTATGGCACCTCTGCCTGCACTTTATCTGAGCTTTCTGCTGTTTAATATACTGAGCTCAAAAAAGAAGAAAAACAAATAAAGGAGCATTTTTATATGCGAATGAGAAGAAAGAAAAACCTTGATGAAAGACTTGAAAAATGCGGAAACATGATCTACCGCATGGACAGGGAAAGCAAGGATTTTTCGGACAAATCTAATAAGGAGCTTATCGACCTTGAAAAGCTGTTCGGGAGAAACGCTCCGCTTATACTGGAGATAGGCTGCGGAAAGGGTCAGTTTGCGGCTGAGCTTGCTAAGCGTGAGACGGATATGAACATAATAGGTGTTGAAAAATCCTCGAACGTTATCGTTGATGCAGCTGAAAAGGCAATAGAAATGCAGATACCAAACCTGAGATTTGCAAGGGGCAATGCCGAGTACCTCGACTGCTTTATCCCCGAGCATTCAGTGGAGTGCATTTATCTTAATTTCAGCTGTCCTTTCCCGAAGAACACATATGCGGCTCACAGGCTTACTCATGTGAGGTTTCTGGAACTGTACAAAAAATTACTCAAAAAGGGCGGAGCTGTATACCAGAAGACCGATAATATGCACTTTTTTGAGTTCTCAATAGAACAGTTCTCCGAAGCAGGCTACAAGCTTAAAAACATTTCGCTTGACCTTCACAACAGCGGCTTTGAGGGCAACATAGTTACAGAGTATGAGAAGATGTTTTCCGATATGGGAAAGCCTATCTACAGACTGGAGGCATATCTTGGAGACTGAGATAAAAGACGAAAAGAAAAAGCTGCTCACACGTTCCAGTGTAAGAAAGCTTGTGATAATTCTTATTCTTATTGCTGTGATAGCTGTCGGATTCATTCATCAGTGGTATCTCAGAAGCGACAAGGCAATCAGGAGCACTTTCGCAGATAATGAGAATCTGTTCAGAGAGGCAGCCGTATCTGTCAGAGATAACGGCAAGACCTTCGGCAAAACTCCTGTCGGCAAGTGCAGAAACATTATCACCGATATTGATGACACGCTTGATAAGCTTGAAGATATAGGCATTAGCTATCTTTCATTTGACGGACACGATATTGACTTTTATTCGCAGTTTGACCACTACTACATTTTCCACACTGATGATGAGTCGGTCGATAAGGAATATGAAACAAGTATCGACTCCGAATGGGGATATCTTAAAACAAAAAAGAAATAAGAGAGCGTAAGGCTCTCTTATTTTTTGCTGCGTTCATATTCCTTGATGCCTGTCATAATCGTGAAAGCAACCTGCTTCTGATAGTCTTCTGATTCGAGCTTTGCGGCTTCTTCGGGGTTTGAGAGAAAACCGCACTCTATCATAACAGCAGGATTTGTAGTATTGTCAAGCAGATAAAGCTCATCGCCGACAGCCTTGGCTACACGCTCATTTTCGGGCTGAAGAACAGAACGAAAACGTTCCTGCATTATTTTTGCAAGCTGCTCTCCCTCGGGATTTTTCTCACTGTAGAACATCTGCGCTCCGCTGTACTTTGAATCGGTAAACTGGTTCTGATGTATGGAAACCGAGATGCCGTCACTGTACTTTCCAAAAATCGCAAGGCGGTTTTTCATATCCGAAAGCTTCTGGTTTTTAAGGCCCTCCACTCCCCTGTCGTGGATAGAAACATCGCTCTCACGGGTGCAGTACACATCATAGCCCATGACAGTCATAGTATCTCTGAGAGTTTTGAGGATATTAAGGTTTATATTCTTTTCGACTGCTCCGTTTACTGACACACAGCCCCCGTCCGCACCGCCGTGACCTGCATCTATTGTTATTACGGGCTTCGCAGCTGAAGCTTTAGCTTTGCCTGCCGTCATTATTGCCTGAGAGGCACTTCTGCCGAAAAGACACAGCCCTGCAAAGCCGAACAAAAGCGCAAAACACAACACTGCCTCGATCTTTCTCATATTATCATCTCCTTGCTTCATCTTATGCGGACAAGGAGAGCAATATGCAAAAAGCTGTCCCTTACGGAACAGCTTTTAATTTATGCTTTTCTTATGATCTCAGGCTCGGCCTCGCCCCTGACGCACTCAGCAGTTATCTTTATGCCTGTAACTGTCTTATCTGACGGAGTTTCAAACATAAGACCTGTGAGCAGTCTCTCAACAACGGCACGAAGTCCTCTTGCACCTGTTTTTTCCTTGATAGTCTGCTTTGCGATCTCACGCATTGCATCATCTGTGACCTCAAAGTCGATATTATCAAGCTTAAAGAGCTTTGTATACTGCTTGATAAGCGAATTCTTAGGCTCAGTAAGTATCCTGCACAGAGCGTCTTCATCAAGTTCTTCCAGAACTGTGATAACAGGAAGTCTGCCGACCAGTTCAGGTACGATACCATACTTTACAAGGTCATGAGGAACAACCTTCTGCATAACATTGTGCTCCTCAGTCTTTGCCTTGACATTAGCGCCGAAGCCCATTGACGAAGAATCTGTTCTCTTCTCAATAACCTTTTCAAGTCCCTCGAAGGCTCCTCCGCAAATGAAGAGGATATTCTTTGTGTCGATGTGGATAAACTCCTGCATAGGGTGCTTTCTTCCGCCCTGCGGGGGAACATTCGACACTGTACCCTCAACTATCTTCAGAAGTGCCTGCTGAACACCCTCACCGCTTACATCACGGGTAATGGAGGTGTTCTCGGATTTTCTGGAGATCTTATCTATCTCGTCGATATAAATAATACCGTTCTGAGCCGCTTCAACATTATAGTCAGCAGCCTGAATAAGCCTTGTAAGCACGTTCTCAACATCATCGCCGACGTAACCTGCCTCAGTTAGAGTGGTAGCATCAGCAATTGCAAACGGAACGTTCAGAAGCTTTGCAAGCGTCTGGGCTATAAGTGTTTTACCTGTTCCCGTAGGACCTATAAGAAGAACATTGCTCTTCTGTATCTCGACATCGTCATTATCATCGAGAGACATTATTCTCTTATAATGATTGTAAACGGCAACAGAAAGAGCTATCTTTGCAGCCTCCTGACCGATAACGTACTCATCGAGCACAGCCTTGATCTCGGAAGGCTTTTTAAGGTCTATTCCTGACTTGTTCTTAACGTTTTTTCCGCCCTGGTTCTTGGGCTTAGCAACAGGCAGTCCCTCCTGCTCGGCAAGCACGTCATAGCAGTATATAACGCACTCCTCACAGATATGGCTGTTTCCTGCGCTGAAAAGGTTTCTTACCTTATTCTCGGATTTTCCGCAGAACGAGCACCTTTTTAGTACATCATTTGGCATATATAATCACCGATTTCTATTATTATCTGTTTGTGATAACCTTGTCGATCAGACCGTACTCCATAGCCTCCTGAGCTGTAAGATAATTGTCACGCTCGGTGTCTGCATTGATCTGCTCGATAGATTTTCCTGTATTCTGCGACAGGATAGTATTCAGCTTCTCTCTTGTTCTGACCATGTGGTCGGAGTGTATCTTTATATCTGTACACTGTCCTGACAGTCCGCCGCCGCCGATAAGGGGCTGGTGGATAAGGATCTCACTGTTCGGGAGAGCAAATCTCTTGCCCTTTGCTCCGCTGGAGAGCAGGAACGAACCCATTGAAGCTGCCATTCCGATGCAGATAGTTGATACATCACACTTGATATACTGCATTGTATCATAAATTGCCATACCTGCTGTAATAACGCCTCCGGGGCTGTTTATATAGAGGTCTATATCCTTCTCAGGGTCCTGACCCTCAAGGTAAAGAAGCTGAGCCACTACAACGCTGGCAACTGCATCATCTATCTGGTCGCACAGCATAATAATACGATCATTTAACAGCCTCGAAAAAATATCGTAGCTGCGCTCGCCTCTGCTTGTCTGTTCTACTACATAAGGAATTAATGCCATAATGCTGCCTCCTGACATATATTTTTCGCCCGCACGGTTAAATGCGAGCGAAATCGACAAAATTACTTAATAACTGCGCTGTCCTTAACAAGGTCAGATGCCTTGCCTACAGCAACATCTCTTCTGAGGTCCTCCTCAGCTACGATCTGCTTGATCTGCTCAGCATCTACGCCGTAGCTATCGGAAATCTTCTTGATCTCATCGTTCAGCTCATCATCGCTTACCTCGATATTCTCAAGCTCTGCGATCTTCTCAAGTGCAAGTCTGAGCTTAACCTGCTTCTGAGCCTGCTCCTCATAAGCCTTCTTTACAGTGTCAATTGTCTGACCTGTGTACTGCATATAGAGGTCAAGAGTAATGCCCTGCGGACGAAGTCTCTGCTCGAGCTCCTGTACCATCTCGTTTACTCTGTTATCGAACATTTCCTGAGGGATCTCACCCTCAAGCTTCTCAATAACAGCATCAAACACAGCGGACTCAACCTCATTGTCAGCCTGCTTATTGTTAGCCTCTTCGAGCTTCTTTCTTACGTCAGCCTTATACTCCTCAAGAGTTTCAAACTCTGTTGAATCCTTGACCATCTCATCATCAATCTCAGGATAAACCTTCTTGGAAATGCTCTTGAGGTTGATCTTGAATACTGCGGGTGCGCCTGCAAGCTCCTTCACCTGATACTCCTCAGGGAATGTAACGTTGATCTCGAAGGACTCGCCTGCATTATGACCAACGATCTGATCCTCAAAGCCTGCGATAAACTGACCGCTTCCAAGGTTCAGAGTGAAGTCCTCTGCCTTGCCGCCGTCAAATGCAACGCCGTCCTTGAAGCCCTCAAAGTCAATAAGTACATCGTCACCGAGCTCTGCTGCTCTGTCGTCTACAGTCTCAACTGTAACGTTCTTGTCTCTGAGCTGATTGAGCTGTGCATCTATGTCCTCATCGGTAACTTCCTTAACAGTCTTTGTTACCTCGATGCCCTTATAATCCTTAATATCAACCTCTGGCTTAGTTACGCACTTAGCTGTGATCTTGATGCCCTCTTCCTTGCTGATAGCTGTTACCTCTACCTCAGGACGTGCAACAAGTGTAAGACCTGACTCCTGAACTGCACCGTTTACAGCATCGGGATAAACGATATTAACCGCATCCTCAAAGAATACCTGCTCCCCGTACTCTCTCTCGATAAGCTTTCTGGGAGCTTTGCCCTTACGGAAGCCGGGCATCTGAATATTCTTTCTTGCCTTCAGGTATGCCTGCTGAAGCGCAGCCTCAAACTCCTCAGCGGAAACCTCGATCTCCAGCTCGTACCTATTGGTTGCGACATTGTTAGTTGCTTTTAAACTCATTTTATTATTCCTCCAATAAAAATATATCCTAGTTATTATAACATATTTTGATATTGATTTCCAGCATTTTTTTATAAATTGTCACTTTGCACAATTTCTGATATGTCCAATGGGTCAAAATGCAAAAAATCACTTGAAATCAGGCGATATTCTATACCATCTCTCTGCCCGTTTATTGCATAATTATGGGATTTTCCATGCAAGTGACCGTAATAACAGCGCTTTATCTTAAACTCATGAAGCACATCGAGCATATCATAATTGCAGCTTCCTGCATACACAGGCGGATAATGCAGAAACACAACAGGCTCAAGCCCCTCTTTCAGAGCCGACTCTATCGACATTCTCAGTCTTCCAGCCTCACGGGCCAGCACCTTTGCATCTGACGGCTCTCCCGGCTCATTTATCCAGCCTCTTGTTCCGCAGATACCGATATTTCCATACCTATAATGATTATTATGCAGGATATTGAGCGTTTCAAAACCGTTCTCTCTGAAAAAGCGTTCGGTTTTGGTTTTAGTCTCCCACCAATAATCATGATTGCCCTTTGAGATTATCTTTATGCCATTGAGTTTGTCGATAAAAGCAAAATCCTCTTTACACTGCTCGTAATTCATGCCCCAAGAAATATCTCCCGGGATTACGACGGTGTCCTCGGGGCGGATTTTTTTCTGCCAGTTTGCTTCAAGCTTAGATACATGATCTTCCCAGCCGCCGAAAATGTCCATAGGCTTATTGACTCCGAATGACAGATGAAGATCAGCTATTACAAAAAGACTCAATTGAGCACCCCTTTCGGAATATTACGGTAAAAAATGCAGACACTATATCAAAGCCGAAAGGAGATGATATAATGGATAAGAATCACGGCATACACTGCAGCGTTGAAAGCTGCGTCTACAACAAGGACTGCAAGGAATGTACTGCATCAGCTATTGATGTAAGCGGTACCTGCCGGGAGCCGGGCTGCTGCGATGAAACAGTCTGCAAGACCTTTGAGGCAAGAGACTGATGAACAGACCCTTCGGGGTCTGTTTTATTTATACAGCATTTTATGCTGCTGAAAATGCTCATCCTTGTCATCAGAGGGCTTTGGCTTTTCAAGCTGTGCCCTGCTGTCTGTGAAGATATGCTCATATCCCTCAGCCCTTGCTCCGTTCATTGCATTTTCAAGCTGTCTGAGCTGATCTGCCTGAGACATCGCATTCATCTGCGAATAATCTCTGTGACCAACGAAAGGATAGCTTGGAAGCGACTTCATAAAGTCAATATCACCAACTAAAACTCTGAGCCTTAAATAGAAGACCGCCAGTATCAGCTCCAGCAAAACAGCCTCGAATGAGAAATACCAGAACAGCACAAATACTATCACAGAGCCTATCGGCACAGGAAGAAGTATATGCCACAGGCTTTTGCTGTCGGCAATACTTATAAGGCAGCCTGCAACAAAAAACGCTATATAGTATACAATTCCGGCTGTTGAGTTGTCAACCTTCCTGAACTGGACGCTCAGCGACCCAAGGTATGATACCCAGCCTGCCATTCCATAGCCAAGAGCCATAACAAAAAGCACAACAAGGGTGAATGTGGAATAGAACATTCTTCCAGACTTGCGTTTGTTGTATATCCTTTTCAGGTCGTCATCGGGCATTGTTCTCCAGCATTCCCGTATGCGGTCATTTTTGTTCATATCAGCAGCCTAAAACCGAAAATACATAATCCTTCATTTCAGTCTTGTCAACCGTCTTGTCGAAGCGAACTGCTTTATCCTTCAGTGCTGCAAGAGATGCAGGAACAGGAAGCTTTGATACCTCGGCAAGCTTGTCAACAAGTGCGAACTCGTCAGCGTTGTTGTCGGCTCCGATCGCTCCGAGAACAGAGCCCGAGAACTTATACGGGCTTGCAGTAGATGCGATAACAGTCTTTGTCTGATCGCCTGTTGCTGCCTTATAGTCCTGATATACCTTAACTGCTACTGCGGTATGAGTATCGCAGGTGTAGGAATACTGATCATAGATGTTCTTTATGCACTCCTTAGTCTGAGTATCATCGCAGAAGCCTGCATAGAACTCATCGGAAAGTGCCTTCTTGACCTCATCGGAGACCTCATATCTGCCCTCTTTTGCAAGAGCGCCGAACCACTCTCTGATCTGGGCGTCATTGCCGTCAGTGAGGTGATATAGAAGTCTCTCAAGGTTAGAAGATATAAGAATATCCATAGAAGGCGAAATAGTTGTATGGAACGGACGGTTCCTGTCATAAACGCCTGTCTTAATGAAATCGGTAAGAACATTGTTTGCGTTAGATGCACAGATAAGCTTGTTTACAGGAATACCCATGTGCTTTGCATAGTATGCTGCGAGGATATTTCCGAAGTTGCCTGTAGGAACTACGACATTGATCTTGTCGCCGAGAGTGATCTCGCCGTCCTTAACAAGCTGTGCATAGGTAGATACATAATAGATGATCTGCGGTGCAAGTCTGCCCCAGTTGATAGAATTTGCAGAGGAGAACATCATACCGTTGTCAGCAAGAGTCTTTGCGATCTCGGGGTTTGTAAAGATTGCCTTTACACCGTTCTGAGCATCATCAAAGTTGCCCTTTATAGCGCATACACCGACATTCTCTCCGTCCTGAGTTGTCATCTGCTTTTTCTGCATTGCGGAAACTCCGTCCTGAGGATAGAACACAAGGATCTCTGTTCCCTCAACGTCTTTGAAGCCCTCAAGAGCAGCCTTGCCTGTATCTCCGGATGTTGCAACAAGGATAACCACCTTCTTGTCAACGCCGAGCTTCTTAATAGCTGTTGTGAGAAGATAAGGCAGTATCTGAAGTGCCATATCCTTGAAAGCACAGGTTGGGCCGTGCCAGAGCTCAAGCATATATGTTCCGTCAAACAGGTGAGCCAGCTCAGCTATGTTGTCGGTATCAAAGTTTTTTGTGTTGTATGCACCCTCAGCACAGTACCTGATCTCAGCCTCGGTATAGTCGGTCAGGAACTTTGAGAATACAAAGAAAGCTCTGTCTCTGTAGGACATATCGCCAAGCGCAATGATGTCATCATTGCTGATCGAGGGTATGCTCTCGGGAACGAAAAGACCTCCGTCCTCGGAAATGCCCTGTGCGATAGCCTGAGCAGAGTCTACCATAACGTCATTGTTTCTTGTACTTCTGTAATTCATAATACTCAACCCTTCCTTTATTTACTCGCATCAAAAGCTTTTACATAATATTTCAAATGCGAGACGGTGTTCTCTTTAAGTGTTACTACTGCAACATCAAACCGACAGAAATAATCTCCGCCGATCGTATCAAGATACCTCTGTGCTGTCATGATTATATGACGGCGTTTTGAAGGCGTTACCGCTTCCTCGCCCTCAGACAACGGAGCCTCTCCCCTTGTCTTTACCTCGACAAAACAGAGCGTATCGTTTTTCAAAGCTATAATGTCGATTTCTCCGCCCCTGACGGTGAAATTTCTGTCCTTGATCTCATAGCCGTGCCGCACAAGAAAGGAACAGACGGCATCTTCGCCGATATTACCCCTTGCCCGCAGGGTGCTGTGATCGACAGCTTCACTCATTCTTCTTGTCATAATACTTTTTCAGAAAGCTCATTCTGTGTATCTCGCACGGTCCGAACTCATCTATCATCTGATAGTGTAGCTTCGTGCCGTAGCCCTTGTGCTTTTCAAACTGATACTGAGGGTATTTCAGGGCCATCTCCTTCATGTATCTGTCCCTTGCGACCTTTGCAAGAATAGACGCCGCAGCTACCGACTGGCTCTTTGAATCGCCCTTTACAACTGCGCTCGCCTCACAGGGAAGGTTATCGGGCACCTTGTTGCCGTCTATCAGGCATATATCGGGAGTAATGCCAAGCTGCTCTACTGCTCTTCTCATTGCGAGCATAGCACAGTTAAGGATATTAAACTCCTCTATCTCCTGAACGCTTGCGGTCGCTATCGCCCAAGCCTTTGCTTTTTCTTTTATCTCATCAAATAAGAGCTCTCTTTTCTTTTCGGAAAGCTTCTTGCTGTCATTTATGCCTTCAATTACCGTATCTTCATCGAAGATGACTGCTGCCGCAAATACATCTCCTGCAAGAGGTCCTCTGCCTGCTTCGTCACAGCCGCAGACAAGTGCGAACTCCTGTCTCCACTCACGGTCAAACTCATACAGCTCGTTCATTTCAGTACCCCTTTGGCTTTTCGAGTGTGAGCCTGCCTATTTTGCCTGCTCTGTACTCATCAAGGACTGTGGCTGCTGCTCTCTCGGTGTTGATATCTCCGCCCCGAACAAGGAAGCCTCTCTTCCTGCCGACACGCTCCAGAAGCTCATATCCGACTGTGCAGCCCATCATTTCATCATCGGGCTCTTCTATCCCCGAAAGGTCAATACCGTAACGCTCAATGATAAGTTCGGGATAGTTTTCCTTCAGATATTCCAGAAGCCTGCACGCAAGGTACTCTGTATCCATAATCTGATCCTTGACCGCACCTGTGAACGCAAGCCTTTCACCTACAAGCTTATCCTCAAACTTCGGCCAGAGCACGCCCGGCATATCAAGGAGCTCAAAGCCCTCATCAAGGCGCACCCACTGCTTGCCTCGGGTAACTCCGGGTCTGTCCTCAACCTTTGCAAGCTTTGAGCCTGCAAGCCTGTTTATAAGAGATGACTTTCCGACATTCGGGATACCGCAGATCATCAGTCTTATCGGTCTGCCCTTCATGCCCTTTTCGTTCCACCTGCCGATGTCGTCGGCAAGGAGTTCTCTGAGCTTTGCATAGAATTTGTTTATATTCCTTCCGCTTTTGCAGTCAAGTGCAAGAGCGTACATATTCTTCTTTGAAAACCAGTCAAGCCACATATCCGTTACATTCGGGTCAGCGGCATCTGACTTATTGAGTATTACAAGTCTCGGCTTTCTCTGTGTGAGCTTGCCGATCTCAGGATTGTGGCTCGAATAGGGTATGCGGGCGTCAGTCATTTCAACGACAGCGTCAACAAGCTTCATATTCGCAGCCATAAGCCGTCTTGTTTTCGCCATGTGGCCGGGAAACCACTGTACCTGCGATACCTCGCTCATAAGAGCCTCCTTTACTCTACTCTGCCTGTTCCCGCAGAACGGGAATAGGCTCTGAAAATCACCCTGCCGACTATCTCCGATTTTGGAATAAAGCCAAAGGCTCTTGAATCGGTGGAGTGGTCTCGGTTATCGCCCATTACGAACACATATCCGAACGGGACTTTATAATCAAATCTGTCTGTACTGCTGTTATAATTGCTCATATCGAAGCTGCTCTGCTGAAAGCTGTCAACTGATACATAGGGCTCGTCAAGCTTGGCGCCGTCAACATAAACAGCACCTGCCTCACAGTCTATAGAGACTGTCTGCCCTGAGACTGCTATCACTCGCTTTATTATCGTTTCTTTCATTGCATCTGAATTCACAACAATGATGTCCTTACTTTCAGGTGCATAGAACAGATGCGATATTACAAGCATATCGCCCTCATAAAGGGTACTTTCCATAGAAACGCCGTGTACTATTGCAACTCTGAACACAAAGGTGAACAGAAAGATCACCAGAAACACTGCAAATACTACAGACTCGCTCCAGTCAAGGAAGGTCTCAAGCGCAGGGTTGCGCTTCCTGCGTTTTTTGTTCATAGCTTAAACTCTTCCGAACTTGTTGAACGGGAAAATCCTCAGCACTACCTTACCGAGCACCATATCATTGTCAATAAAGCCAAGTCTCCTGCTGTCGGTGGAATTATTTCTGTTGTCGCCCATTACAAATATCTTGCCCTTCGGAACATTATACTCATAAACGCCTTCTTCAACCATATATTCTCTGTCAAAGAATCCGCCGTCAACCATAACGCCCTTTTTGTTAGGGTCGTCTATTACTTTATCATTGACAGTAATAGTATTGTCATTATAATTGACAACCACCTTATCTCCGCCTGTACCAATAACCCTCTTGATTATAGTCTTGTGGAAATAATCCGTATTTGCATCTACAACAACGATATCACCCTTTGTCGGTGTATAGTTCAGGTGAGAAATGACAAGCCTGTTTTCATTCTCAAGAGTATCGTTCATAGAATCTCCCTGAACGAGCACTATCCTGAACACGAATGTAAACACAAGTATCACTATGAACATTGCGAACACAAAAGACTCAAGCCAGTCAAGTATCTCATCTTTTATGTTGACCTTTTCAGGCTCTTTAAGATCTGCGGGAGCTGCCTCTGCGGCAAGCTCTATATCCTTCTGATCGACCTCTCCGAAGCTCTTATTATCTTCCATAGCTATCGCTCCGATCTCAAAATCATTGCCGCAATACTGCGGGGCATAAAAAGCCAAATAATATTATAACAAATTCCGAGCAAAATTACAAGTGTTTTGCTCGTTTTTTATTAATTTGTTCATTATTGCCGCATCAGGCTAAAAGAAAAGGAGCCGCATAACGGCTCCTTTGAAAGAAAGAATTATCTGATTGCTTCCTTAACCTTAGCTGCCTTACCAACTCTGTCACGCAGATAATAGAGCTTAGCACGGCGAACCTTACCTGATCTTACAAGCTCAACCTTCTCAACTGCAGGTGAGTGTACAGGGAAAACTCTCTCAATACCAACACCATGAGCCACACGGCGAACAGTGAAGGTCTCGCTGATACCGCCATGCTTCTTAGCGATAACTGTTCCCTCAAAGATCTGGATCCTGGACTTGTCACCCTCAGTGATCTTAACGTGTACCTTTACGGTATCACCGATATTTACCTCGGGAGCATTCTCCTTCATGCTTGACTGTGAAATTGCTTTTAAAGCGTCCACTTTAAATTCCTCCTTCTTATTTTCAGACATTCATACACCTAAAGGTCAGCGGACTGTCCATTCTGAGGCTTTCAGCCTCTTTTCTCGTCGGAAGTTACCGACGGTATTCAAATACTCAAATATTATACCACATTGAGCCACTGATTGCAAGGAAAAGTCATGTAAAATTTTCTCCGTCAGTCATCAGAAGTTTTGTGCGTTTTGCATAAAACTCATCCATAGTCTGACCTGACCATTCCAGATAGGCATCAAGCACCACATTCAGATTGAGATTAAACTCATTTCCCGCAGGAAGCTTTATCTCGATTTTCAGTGCTCCGTCATCGACAGAGAGCCCGAGCATAGTTATATGCGGTTTTATATCAACAAGCTTAGTGGTCTTTTTCTTGGTGCGTTTTTCTATCTCTATTGTATCCCTCGCCAGAAAGTCCTCGAAAAGCTTTTTGCTTTCCTCGGCAGAACGCTCGGTTTTAAGCCTGACCTCATAGCATGAGGAAGCTATTTCCGTATGCTTATGCACAGGTGAATAAACCTCCAGAGCCTCCAGCCCCTCAGGGAAGCCGGCGTTCAGTCTGTCTCTTACCTCATCAAAGGGAAGCTCCTCGGTGAGCATTATGTCCATTACCTCGCAGTCACTTTCAAGCCCAAGCGACAGTGCCAGCGGAATATTCAGATATATCTGCGGATTAAAGCCCTGAGTATACCACACAGGAAGCTTTGACTTCTTTATTATTCGCTGGATAGCTCTCTTCATATCAAGGTGGGATATGTAGATCATTCTTCCCTTTTTTGAGAAAACTATCCTGTACTCAAAGCGCTCTATACGAAGCCTTGCATTTTTTGGTTCAATTACCGCCACAGTAAACACCTCCGCACTCCGCTTTTACTCCGCAGCCCGAACAGCCCTCGGCACAGTTTCTTGTAGTTACACCCTCATGGGCTTTTTTATTCTCACGCACAAGGAAGCTGTGAGACACCATATAATCAAGGTGCGACCACGGTGCAATCTCCTCATAGGAACGATGCCTGTTTGCATAGAAGGCAGGGTCAACACCGCACTCATCAAAGGCTTCAAGCCACTTATCGAACTTAAAATGCTCGTCCCAGCCGTCGAGGTAGCAGCCCTTCTTCCATGCCGTATAGATGACCTTGGAAAGCCTGCGGTCTCCCCTTGCGAGGACAGCTTCAAGTATAGAAGTATTCGAGTAATGCATACTGAGCTTTATTTTGCCTGTGGTAAGGCTTGAAAGCAGGTGCTCCTGCTTCTCTTTTATCATCTCGGGGGTATCCTGAGGTTCAAACTCAAAGGGAGTGAAGGGCTTCGGAACAAAGGTTGCAGTTGATACTGATACCTGTACTCCACCCCTGCCCCTGTTTTCCTTCGGGGTCTCATAATAGAGGTCTACAACCTTCTGAGCAAGCCTTGCTATGCCTGCTACGTCGTCGAGTGTTTCGTCAGGGAGACCCAGCATAAAATAAAGCTTAACGGTAGTATATCCGCCCATAAAGGCTGTTTTGCAGGTTCTCAGGATCTCTTCTTCGGTGAGGTTTTTGTTTATTACATCTCTTAGGCGCTGAGTGCCTGCCTCAGGCGCAAAGGTAAGACCGCTTTTTCTGACTGCCTTTATTTTTTCTAAAAGCTCATCGCTGAAGCTGTCTATTCTGAGTGACGGGAGAGAGAGATTGATATTCTCTTCATCGGTATAATCGGAGAGCTCATCAAGGAGCTTATTTATCTTTGTATGGTCGCTTGTTGACAGAGATGACAGTGAAACCTGCTCATAGCCTGTCTGCTCGCAGAGGCACTTTGTCTCATGCTTGATAGTTTCTACGCTTTTCTCTCTGAACGGTCTGTAGATAAAGCCTGCCTGACAGAAGCGGCAGCCTCTTATACAGCCACGGAGCACCTCTACCACTGCCCTGTCGTGAACTATCTGAGTAAACGGCACTACGAAGGCCTCGGGATAATAAACGCTGTCAAGATCGGGGATAACTCTCTTCTTTATCTTTGCCGGCGCTTCGGGAATGTTCGGAGTTATACTCTTTACTGTGCCGTCCTCATTATAGTCAACATCATAGAACCTCGGCACATAAATGCCCTCTATCTTACAAGCTTCACGCAGGAATTCCTCCTTAGTGGGCTTTGAGGGCTTCATTTTCTCGTAGAGCTCCATAAGCTCAACGTTTACTTCCTCGCCCTCTCCGAGAATGAATAAATCAATAAAATCGACAAGGGGCTCGGGATTGCATACACAGGGGCCGCCTGCGACAACTATCGGTGTAAGCTCTGTTCTCTCGCTCGCAAGCACGGGTATGCCTGCAAGGTCAAGCATCTGAAGTACATTATTAAAGGACAGCTCATATTGCAAAGTAAAGCCTATGAAATCAAATTCTGTAAGAGGGTCAAGGCTTTCAAGCGCATAAAGCGGAATATCATTCTCACGCATAAGTGCTTCAAAGTCGGTTTCGGGCATGAATACACGCTCGCACCACCAGTTTTCTCTGGCATTTTTAAGACCGTATAGTATCTTCATTCCAAGGTGTGACATTCCCACATCGTAGGTATCGGGAAAGCAGAATGCAAAACGCACATCAACCTTTGACTTATCCTTGATAACGCTTCCTGCCTCACCGCCGATATATCTTGCCGGCTTCTGAGTTTTCAGCAGAAGCCTGCCAAGCTTTTTTCTGATCTCCTCCATTTTGCACCTCCTGAACTTATTTATATCAGTATACCAAATATCAAAAGAAATTGCAAGCCTTTATCTCTCTTCGGTAAGCTCGGACAGAAGCACAAGAATATAGGTTGCTCCGAGAGACGGACTTAGCGACTTTTTCATGATAAGCCATGATACCGCAAAAGCAGAGAGCAAAATTACAGCTGCCCTTATAATATCGTACATTCTGTACGGCAGCCAGAGCTTCAGAAGCCTTCCTCCGTCAAAATATGAAAACGGCAGAAGATTGAATACTCCAAGCACAAGATTTACCAAAACAAGTGTATCGGGCGCTTTAAGCGCAGCAAATATTCCTGCAAGCAGAAAGTTTACAAAACAGCCTGCAAGCAGTATCACCGTATCGGCAAAGCGGCTGAGAATACGCTCCTTTCGGGGAACGATCTTTATTCCTCCGCCGTAGAGAGTGACAGACTCGGGTGCTGAGCCGAAAAGGCTCATAGCAAAAACGTGCCCCAGCTCATGGCAGATACAGCTTCCGAATGCCGAAAACAGCTTTAACTCTTCAAAGCCTGCGGACAGGCTCAGAAGCCCTACCACAAAGAAAAATGAAAAAGTCACGCAGAGCCTTACTCTGCGTATATCTATACACAACATAAAATCACCGACCCTGAATATCATATTCAAGGTCGGTGAAAAAAATGCTTATAACATCTTTTTAAGATACTGTCCCGTGTAGGAAGCCTCGCAGGCTGCTATCTCCTCGGGAGTACCTGTTGCAACTATAGTTCCGCCGCCGTCGCCGCCCTCGGGGCCGAGGTCAATGATGTGATCAGCTGTCTTGATAACATCGAGGTTATGCTCAATGACAAGGACTGTGTTGCCGCCGTCTACAAGCTTTGAGAGCACCTCTATAAGCTTGTGAACATCTGCACTGTGCAGACCCGTGGTCGGCTCATCAAGGATATAGATAGTCTTGCCTGTTGCTCTCTTTGAAAGCTCGGTTGCAAGCTTCACACGCTGAGCCTCACCGCCCGAAAGAGTGGTTGCAGACTGACCTATCTTGATGTAGCCAAGACCTACATCGTAAAGGGTCTGGAGCTTTCTTGCTATCTTCGGCAGGCTTGAGAAGAAAGCTACACCCTCTTCAACTGTCATTTCAAGCACATCGTAGATGCTCTTGCCCTTGTACTTTACGTCAAGAGTTTCACGGTTGTATCTCATACCGCCGCAGACCTCACAGGGAACATATACGTCAGGCAGGAAGTGCATCTCTATTTTGATTATGCCGTCACCCTCGCAGGCTTCGCAGCGGCCGCCCTTGACATTGAATGAGAACCTTCCCGAGCTGTAGCCCTTCATTTTTGCATCAGCCGTCTGGGCGAAAAGCTCACGGATATCGGTGAACACTCCTGTATAGGTCGCAGGGTTTGAACGTGGTGTTCTGCCGATGGGCGATTGGTCAATATTGATGACCTTATCAAGATAGGAAATTCCGTTCATCTTTTCAAAAGAGCCGGACCTCATCTTTGCACGATTGAGCTTTCCTGCAAGCTCCTTATAGATTATCTCATTCACAAGAGAGGACTTTCCGCTTCCCGAAACTCCCGTTACACAGGTAAATGTGCCGAGAGGAATCTTCGCTGTGATGTTTTTAAGGTTATTCTGCGTACAGCCGCTGACAGTCAGGAATTTTCCGTTTCCCTTTCTTCTTTTTTCGGGAACGGGTATTTTAAGCTTGCCGCTTAGATACTTTCCTGTGATTGAACGCTCGCTCTTTATAATGTCATCGATAGTGCCGCTTGCTACGATCTCACCACCGTGTATGCCTGCTCCCGGGCCTACATCTACGATGAAGTCTGCCGCCCTCATGGTGTCTTCGTCATGCTCGACAACGATCAGAGTATTACCTATGTCACGCAGGCGCTTGAGCGTTGATATCAGCTTGTCATTGTCCCTCTGGTGAAGTCCGATAGAGGGTTCATCTAATATATAGAGCACTCCCACAAGTGATGAGCCTATCTGTGTTGCGAGCCTGATACGCTGGCTCTCACCGCCCGAGAGTGTTCCTGCCGAACGTGAAAGTGTAAGGTATTCAAGCCCTACGCTTTGCAGGAAGCTGAGCCTTGACTTTATCTCCTTGATGATGTTCTCGCCGATTATACTGTCACGCTTGCTGAGCTTGATATCCTCAAAGAACCTGTATGCCGAGGACACCGACTTATGGCAGAGCTCCGAGATATTGAGATCATTCACTGTAACGCTCAGCGATTCTTTTTTCAGCCTTTCTCCGTTGCAGACAGGGCACGGCACATCGCTCATGCTTGACTCTATATCTGCCTTCGCCCAGTCGCTGGCTGTTTCTCTGTAGCGGCGTTCAAGGTTCGGGATAACACCCTCAAAGGCTGAGGAATAATCAACGTTCATAAACTTGGTAGAACGTGAGAGCTTCAGCTTCTGACCCTGTGTTCCGTAGAGAAATACATCAAGCTCGTCTTTGCTGAGCTCCTTTACGGGCTTATTAAGGTCAATGCCGTACTGCTCGGATATTGCCTTGTAATACATCATCGAGATCGAGCCCTCTTCAGTGCCCGACCAGCCGCTTGCCTTGATCGCACCCTCTCTGATCGAGAGGTTCTTGTTCGGTATTATAAGATCGGGGTCGATACGCTTGAACACTCCGAGACCCGTACACTTCTCGCAGGCGCCAAAGGGGTTATTGAACGAAAACATTCTTGGAGCAAGCTCACCTATGGATACTCCGTGTTCGGGGCAGGCATAGTTCTGAGAGAAGAGAAGCTCCTCTCCGCCGATGACATCAACACCAACAAGGCCGCCCGTCAGCGAGGTAACAGTCTCGATACTGTCGGAAAGTCTGGGCTTTATGCCCTCTTTCATAACAAGGCGGTCAACTATTATCTCTATATTGTGCTTTTTGTTTTTTTCGAGCTTTATCTCTTCCGAAAGGTCATAGGTGATGCCGTCTATACGAACTCTTACATAACCGCCTTTTCTGGCTCTTTCAAGCTCCTTAACGTGCTCACCCTTACGGCCTCTGATAATAGGGGCAAGAAGCTGTATTCTTGTGCCCTCTTCAAGCTCACAGATCTGGTCAACTATCTGGTCAACGCTCTGACGTCTTATTTCTCTTCCGCAGACGGGGCAGTGCGGCACACCTACCCTTGCATAGAGAAGTCTGAGATAGTCATATATCTCAGTTACTGTTCCGACGGTTGACCTCGGGTTTTTCGAGGTTGTCTTCTGGTCTATCGAAATAGCAGGCGAGAGACCCTCTATGCTTTCAACATCGGGCTTATCCATCTGTCCGAGAAACATTCTTGCATAAGAGGACAAAGACTCAACATAACGTCTCTGACCGTCTGCATATATGGTATCGAATGCAAGGGAGCTCTTTCCCGAGCCCGAAAGGCCTGTCATAACAACAAGCTTATCCCTCGGGATAGTGAGATTAACGTTTTTAAGGTTGTGCTCCTTTGCACCCTTGATAATTATTTTATCTTTTGACATTGTTTCCTCCGTTATTTGTTTTCTCCTTTAAGCTCTGCTATCTTATCTCTCAGGAAGGCCGCGTGCTCAAATTCAAGAAGCTTTGCGGCTTCCTTCATCTGCTTTGTCAGGCTGTCGATGAGCCTTGCAGTCTCCTCCTTGGAGAGCTTCGACTTCTGCCTTGCAGAGTACTCGACCTCCTCCTTTGAGGATATTTCAATTACATCTCTTATATCCTTGACGATAGTCTTCGGAACTATACCGTGCTCCTTGTTGAACTTCATCTGGATAGCACGTCTTCTTTCGGTCTCGGTGATGGCACGCTCCATTGAGCCTGTTACGCTGTCGGCATACATAATGACCTGACCCTCTGAGTTTCGTGCTGCTCTTCCTATGGTCTGGATAAGAGAGCTTTCAGACCTGAGGAAGCCCTCCTTATCGGCATCGAGGATAGCTACCAGCGATACCTCGGGCAGGTCAAGGCCCTCACGCAGAAGGTTTATGCCCACCAGCACATCGAACTCACCGAGTCTCAGGTCACGGATTATCTCCATACGCTCGATAGTATCAATATCGTGGTGCATATATCTGACCTTAACATTGAAGCTTTTGAGGTAATCTGTAAGGTCCTCCGCCATTTTCTTTGTAAGCGTTGTGACGAGGACACGCTCATTTTTCTCAACACGCTGATTGATTTCAGACAGCAGATCTTCGATCTGCCCCTCTGTAGGCTTGACTATAACCTCAGGGTCAAGCAGACCTGTCGGTCTTATTACCTGCTCAACTATCTGGGCAGACTTCTCCTTCTCAATAGGTCCGGGGGTCGCCGATACGAACACCGCCTGATTAATGTGTGAGTAGAACTCATCAAAGGTCAGAGGTCTGTTATCAAGGGCTGAGGGGAGCCTGAAACCGTAGTCTACAAGAGTTGTCTTTCTTGCCCTGTCACCTGCATACATTCCCCTTACCTGAGGGAGTGAAACGTGCGACTCATCTACCAGCAGGAGAAAATCATCGGGAAGGAAGTCAAGAAGCGTGAACGGAACTGCCCCCGGCTTTCTTCTTGCAAGCACACGGGAATAGTTCTCTATTCCGCTGCAGAAGCCTATCTCCTCAAGCATTTCGATATCGTAGTTTGTTCTCTGCTCAATTCGCTGAGCCTCTATCAGCATATCTCTCTCCTTGAAATACCTGATACGCTCATCGAGTTCCTGCTTTATCTCTTCGATAGCTTCACGCATTTTATCCCGACCGACAATATAGTGCGATGCAGGGAAAACAGCTATATGTGAAAGGTTTGAGAGCACCTCTCCCGTTACTACGTTTATCTCGCTTATGCGGTCTATCTCGTCTCCGAAAAACTCGACCCTTATTGCCGTATCGGTGGAGTTTGCAGGATATATCTCAACTACATCTCCCCTTACACGGAACTTATTTCTCACAAAGTTTATATCATTTCTCTCATACTGTATGCCTACAAGGTCGGCTATCAGCCTGTCACGGGACTTCTCCATTCCCTGCCTGATCGACACGACCATAGACTTGTACTCCTCAGGGTCGCCGAGAGAATAAATGCACGAAACACTGGCAACTATGATAACATCACGACGCTCGGTAATAGCTGAGGTCGCCGAGTGACGCAGCTTGTCTATTTCATCGTTTATGGAGCTGTCCTTTTCTATATACATATCCTTGCTCGGAACATAAGCCTCGGGTTGGTAGTAGTCATAGTAGGACACAAAATACTCCACAGCATTTTCGGGAAAGAACTCCTTGAACTCCGAGCAAAGCTGTGCCGCAAGTATCTTGTTATGGGCAAGCACGAGCGTAGGACGGTTGACACGCTCTATCACATTTGCCATAGTGAACGTCTTACCCGAGCCTGTTACACCCATAAGGGTCTGCTCCTTCATACCGCTTTGTATACCCTTTACAAGCGCATCGACCGCCTCAGGCTGGTCTCCTGCAAGCTTATAATCAGAAACAAGCTTGAATCTGTCCATAATAATACCTCTCATATTAGAACATAGTTTCTTTTATTATACTACATATATTTTTAATTGTAAAGTGATTTTTCCGAATTTTTCATTAACGAAAAAAACTGTCTTGTAATTCGCAGGGAAATCGTGTATAATAGTAGCGGTGATTATATGAAGGAATTTGTCATAAACAAAAATGACAGCGGTCAGCGGGTAGATAAATTCTTATCCAAGGCTGTTCCGCTGCTTCCGAAAAGCCTTATGTACAAGTATTTAAGGCTCAAAAGGATAAAGCTCAATTCAAAGCGCTGTGAAATATCAACAAGGCTCAGCGAAGGTGATGTTATGCAGCTATACATCAACGATGAGTTTTTTGAAAAAGAAAGCTCCGTTCACAGCTTTCTTTCTGCGCCGACCGAGGCTTACATCGTGTATGAAGACGAGAACATTATCCTCTGTGACAAGCCCTCGGGGCTGGTGGTGCATGAGGACGAGAGCAATTCTCCCGATACGCTGATCAACAGAGTTCTGCACTGTCTGTACGAGCGAGGAGAATTCGACCCCGATAATGAGAACAGCTTTGCGCCTGCTCTATGCAACAGGATAGACAGAAATACTCAGGGTCTTGTTATCTGTGCTAAAAATGCTGAGGCTCTGAGACTTATGAATGAGATCATCAGAGAACGCAGGATAGAAAAGGAGTACCTTTGTGTTTGTGTGGGTATTCCCGCAGTGAAGGAAGATGAGCTTAAAGCTTTTTCACTGAGAGATATGAAGAGCAAGACTGTGAAGGTCTCTGACAAGCCCTTGCCCGGAGGAAAAACTATGATAACAGGATATAAAGTAATAGGCGAGAATAAACAGGCAGGACTGTCACTTCTGAGAGTAAGGCTTATGACAGGAAGAACTCATCAGATAAGGGCGCACATGGCTCACATCGGGTATCCGCTTCTCGGTGACGGCAAGTATGGAATAAACAAGGTCAATCGGGAATATAATGTAAAAACGCAGGCGCTTTGTTCCTACTCGCTGACGTTCAGGCTGACGGATAAGACGAGCCTTCTTTCCGGTCTTGACGGTAAAACCTTTACCGCAGGTAAGCCTTGGTTTATAGATAAATGGTTTCCGAAAATAAGGAAAATACTATAGGCAAGTTGTACTAAGAAATCACAGGATATTTGTTTGAGTACACAAAGATTGTCGATAAAAGGCGCAAATAGGAATTATATGGAAAATCTCGCTTGCAAAAAAAATTGAAATATGGTATAATCGTTGTCAGATTTGTGCGAAACATCACAGTTCATCGGAGGAAAATTTTATGATCGGCGATCTTCATGTACATACAACTCTTTCAGACGGCTCGTTCGGAATTGAAGAGGTCATTGCTCAGGCTAAGAGAATGGGACTTGACTATCTGGCTATCACAGATCATGATACTCTCTCGTCTTCAAGCCGTTCACAGATCCTTGCTGAAAGATACGGCATTAAGGTAATTCCTGCTGTTGAGCTATCAGCATGGGACAAGGAGAGAAATACTAAGGTTCATATACTCTGCTATGCACCGCAGAAGCCCGACAGACTTGAGGGGCTTTGCCTTAAAGCCTGTCAGATAAGGACAGAATGTGCTATTGAAATGATAGACAAGGTTATGAAGCGCTATCCTATCCCGAAGGAAGCTTTCCTGAAGTATGTAAAAGGCTCTAAGAGTATTTATAAACAGCATATAATGAGAACTCTTGTTAATTACGGCTATGCTACAGAGCTTTACGGCTCTGTAAATGAGAAGCTCTTCTCTTACCCGAGAGGTGAGTGCCTTGTTACAAGAGAATATCCTGAAGTTAAATTCGTTATTGATATGATACATTCTTCAAAGGGTGTTGCAATAATGGCTCATCCGCATATGTACGGAAATATTGAGCTTCTGCACGAGCTTATTGATGACGGGAGGATCGACGGAATAGAGTGCTATCATCACTCGGCAACGCCGATACAGCAGGACGCTCTTGCAAAGCTTGCTAAGGAGCATGACCTTATAATAACAGGCGGTTCGGATTTCCACGGTCTTTATAACAGCACTATGACTCATATAGGCAGCTATACTACCGACGAGGAAAATATAGAGAAGCTGAATAAGCTTATCCACCGGAACTCATTGAAGGCTAATAAGTCAGGTTCAAAGCAGTAAATTTAAGAGCTGTCAGCGAGTGACAGCTCTTATTTTAATTTCTTTGTGAGAAATAACCTATTCCCTGCTTGAAAATTTGTGAATGGCTACAACTAACATTAACAAAATATTAATAAATAACATAGTCAAAATGTGGTATAATTATAAAAAAACTTTTTGAAAGGATACTTACTATGAATGTTATTAAAATCGTAAACAGCGATAATATTACTTTGCAGGTTGAAGAAAGAGTCGATACTTCAACTGCACCACAGCTTCAGTATGAAATTGACAAAGTAATTGAGGAGACCGATAAGCTTGTACTTGATTTCAAGGAGCTTATTTATATTTCATCCGCAGGACTGAGGGTTCTGCTGTCGGCTCATAAGAGTATGGATAAAAAAGCCGGTACACTGGTTATCACTAATGTCAGCGAAGATATTCTTGAGATATTTGAGGTCACAGGCTTCTCGGACATTCTGAATATTGAATAAGTCCGCCTGAGATTGGAGGTTAAATAATGAAATCTAATACTTTAATGGTTTCTCAGAGAGGTAAAACTACAGGACATACTGCTGATGATGCTATGATTAAAGTTTTCCTCAAGGAGTCTGAAAAGGTTGCTAAGGAGAATAATTTTACATCTAAGCAGGCTATGCATTTAAGACTGCTGACCGAGGAGCTTATCTGTATGATACCTCAGATAGTAAAGTACGGCTCGGGTGAGTTCTGGATAGAATATGATGAGGAAAAATATGCTCTCCATATAAAGGTTATTCCCAATAATGATGCTGCACTGCCGAAGAAGATGGACTCTAATCAGAAGGGCGGACTTCTCAGGAGAATAAGTGAGACTTTTGACAGCTTCATGAGAAGCGGTCTGAAGGGTGTTACACGCTGGTCACTGAGAGAGTACATCAAGGGAGTTAAAATGACAGACAGAAACTCCAATGCAAACGAATGGGACGAGCTGGAGCAGTCGATACTGGCAAGCATTGCCGATGATGTTATGGTAATTTCCACAGGCTCTTCAATGAGCTCAAGCAAGTCGGTTGAGGTTGTTGTAAAGAAGTATCTCAATCCTCTGCCTGTTGAATACATATAAGCTAAAAGAGCTGCTGCGTTAGCAACAGCTCTTTATTATTTCTCTTATGCTCTCATGCCTCGGCCGCCCATGTCACCCATGTCGCCCATTTGGCCTCCACGGCCGCCCATGCCGCCGCCCATCATGTCCTGTGGTATCTCACTTACCTCAGAACCGTTGATGATGATTGTTCCGCCGTTGAATTCTGCGGCTGCGTCATAGTCAAAGGAGTTACCGCTTGTGTTTACGCTGACTGTTCCGCCGTTTACATAAACAGAGCCGTTTGCGTCAACACCGTCTGTGTCGCCCTGACCCATATTGATAGTAGTGTATCCGCCGTTGAATTCAATAGTAGGTGTTGAATAATTGCTCTTGGTAGAGGCGTTGATACCGTCATCAGAGGCTGTAATCCCGATAGTTCCGTCATTTATCTGCACATAGGTTGCTTCAAGGCCCTCAGAGGCTGTGATGTTCATCTCTCCGCCGTCTATCTGGAGTACAGTTGTTGCCTGAATACCATCGCTGTCTGCATTGATAGTGAATGTTCCTGCGCAGATATAGATCCAGCCGTCTCCGTCATCGTTCTCACAGTGGAGAGCGTCTTTTGAAGACTTGATGGTGAATGTGCCTCCGCAGATACGGATAGAATCGTTAGCTTCGATCGCATCAAGAGCAGAAGTGATATTGTATGTTCCTCCTGTGATCTTGAGGTCATCGTGTCCCGAAATGCCGTTGCCGTTTGATGAGGTTACATTCAGTGTGCCAAGACCGTTCAGTACAAGGTCGTCCTTTGAGAAGATTACTGCATCGGTGTTGGTGTCACCGTCTGCTGTGAAGGTGCCTGTTACACTCAGTTCATTGGTTGTGCCCTCAATAGTTGTTACGAAGCACTTGTCAGCACTTGCGACATAGATAACAGGTGTGCTGTCGTTGGTTACATTAACACCATTGAGAACTATCTGCACCTTGTCATTCTCGCCGTCAGCCTCGACCTTGATCTGAAAGTTTGATGCGCTTCCGCTGAATACATAAACACCTGCAGTGTCGATCGTTACGGTATTATTGTCGGATACAGTGTAATAAACCGCTTCTGAAACATCGGGGGTCTGGGTGAGGTCTCTGTTTGAGAAGAGGTCGCTCGTATCAACCTGTCCTGAGGTATAATAGGTGTACTGGGTTACTACCTCGTTTGTGATGTTAAGCTTCTCGCCTGAGCTGTTTGCAGGTACTGCCTGAACATCGTCAGATGACTTCTCAGCTGTATCTTCTGTCTGCTCATCAGAAGCCTTTGTGCTTACTGCTGCTGATTCGGCTGAGCTCTCAGAGCTTGAAGTCTCGGGAGTGTAGGTCTCCCAGGAGCCCTCAGCGGCTGTCGCTGAACCTGCCTTTGTGCTGCTTGAAGTACTTGACTCACTATTTGAGCAAGCGCCCATCATAAGACATACTGCCATTGCTAATACGATAGTTGTTATTCTATTTTTCTTCATAAGGTTTTACCTCTCTTTCTCTTTGTTGACTTTAGTATAACTTGTCAACCTAAATCAAGCCTAAAGCAATTGTGAAAGTTTGGTGAAAAGTCAGCTCTTCAAGTTAATAATTGCTCTATTGATTTTTTATTGTCTGTATGCTATAATGGTATGGATTAAATTTATTGAAAGGAAGTAATCAAAATGAACGTAATGGAAGAATCACTTCAGCTCCATAAAGAATGGAAGGGAAAGATCGAGGTCTGCACAAGAACTAAGATCGAAAACGCAAGAGATCTGACACTGGCTTATACTCCGGGTGTTGCTCAGCCCTGTCTTGAGATACAGAAGAATCCTGACCTGTCCTATGAGCTGACAAGAAGGTCTAACCTTGTTGCTGTTATCACTGACGGCTCGGCTGTGCTTGGTCTCGGTAATATAGGCGGTCTTGCAGGTATGCCCGTTATGGAGGGCAAATGTGCTCTTTTCAAGGCCTTCGCTGATGTTGACGCTTTTCCGCTTTGCATAAACTCCAACGATGTTGACACTATCGTTGATACTATCGCCCTTATCTCGGGAAGCTTCGGCGGAATAAACCTTGAGGACATAGCTGCTCCGAGATGCTTTGAGATAGAGGCTAAGCTTAAAGAGCGTGTTGATATCCCTGTTTTCCATGATGATCAGCACGGAACTGCTATCGTTGTGGGTGCGGCACTTCTCAACGCCTGCAAGCTGACAGGAAGAAAGATTGGCGACTTAAAAGTAGTTATGAGTGGTGCAGGTGCGGCAGGCTGCGCTATTGCTAAGTTCCTGCTGGGTCTCGGAGTTCAGGATATTATTATGCTCAACTCAAAGGGTATTATCTGTGAGGGCGATGACATTAAGAATCCTGCTCAGGCCGAGATGGCTAAGATCACAAACCGTGAGCACCTCAGAGGCGGACTTGCTGACGCTATGAAGGGCGCCGATGTGTTCGTTGGCGTTTCAAAGCCCGATCTTGTTACCGCTGATATGGTAAGAAGCATGAACGACAAGCCTTTTATTTTTGCTATGTCAAACCCTGTTCCCGAGATCATGCCCGACGTTGCTAAGGAAGCAGGCGCTTATATCGTCGGAACAGGACGTTCAGACTTCCCGAACCAGATCAACAACGTTGTTGCATTCCCCGGAATATTCAAGGGAGCTCTTGCTGTAAGGGCATCTGACATTAATGAGGATATGAAGCTTGCTGCGGCTCACGCTATCGCTGCCTGCGTTGCTGATGAGGATCTGACTGTTGACTTCATTCTCCCTAACGCATTCGACAGAAACGTATCGGTAAAGGTTGCTGAGGCTGTTGCCGAGGCTGCAAGGAAATCAGGAGTTGCAAGGATATGAAAAAATTCACATACACGCCGAGGGGCGTCTGTTCAAGGCAGATAGATATTGAGCTTGACGGTGAGATCATCAAGAGCATCAAGTTCACGGGCGGCTGCCACGGAAACACTCAGGGTGTGGCTAAGCTTTGCGAGGGCATGAATGTTCACGAGGTCATAAAAAGGCTTGAGGGTACAGACTGCAAGGGCAGAGGCACCTCCTGCCCAGACCAGCTGGCAAAGGCACTGAAAAGTGCTCTTTGACAAACGATAAAGAAACTCATTTTTTTCAAGAACGATTGCCATTTCTCAATTCTCGTTCGTATATAATATTAAAGGGACACTTTTGTCTGCTTATTATAAGGAGGAACAACTATGACAGATAAGGAATTAAATCAACTGCTTGAAGGTCTGGAGCTTGATGAGGAGCAATTGGAGCTTATCTCGGGAGGATTAGCTTTTCGTGAAGACATGACTCCGGATGAGTTTCTGAAACTATTGAATATTTCTCAGGACAAGCAGGAAAAGCCCATAAAATACGGTAACGGTATACACGTTTGGCACTAAACAAATCCAGTGAAAGGAGGCATTGCAATGACAGATAAGGAATTAAATCAACTGCTTGAAGGTCTGGAGCTTGATGAGGAGCAATTGGAGCTTATCTCGGGAGGATTAGCTTTTCGTGAAGACATGACTCCGGATGAGTTTCTGAAGATCTTAAAGGTTCCTCAGGAGAAGCAGAATGAGCTCATCAAGAAATATGGTAAGAAAAGACTTTAAAAAGAGCACTGACCCCATATCCGTTTGGATATGGGGTTTCTTATGCAAAAAGGGACAGAGGATATTACCTCTGTCCCTTTACTATTACCGATTATTTGCCAAGCGCTTCCTTAGCCTTTGCAACAATGTTCTCTGCACACAGACCGTACTGCTTGAGAAGCTCAACAGCAGGACCCGAATGACCGAATTCATCATTCACACCGATCTTTACAAGCTTTGCAGGCTGCTTTTCTGCAAGCACATCAGCTACAGCAGAGCCAAGTCCGCCGATAACGCTGTGCTCCTCAACTGTAAGGAGAAGACCTGACTTTGCAGCGGCTGCAGCGATAAGCTCCTCATCTATCGGCTTGATAGTATGGATATTGATAACGCCTGCGTCAATGCCCTCTGCCGCGAGAGTCTCGGCTGCCTGAATTGCCTCATAAACCATAAGACCTGTAGCAACTATTGTGATGTCCTTGCCGTCTTTAAGGGTTATGCCCTTACCGATCTCAAACTTGTAGGTTGCGGGATCATTAAAGATAGGAGCTGCAAGTCTGCCGAACCTCATATAAACAGGACCTTCATAATTGATAGCTGCTTCAACTGCTGCCTTTGCCTCAACGTCATCGGCAGGGTTTATTACTACCATACCGGGGATAGTTCTCATAAGAGCTATATCCTCGTTGCACTGGTGAGTAGCGCCGTCCTCGCCGACGGAGATACCTGCGTGAGTTGCACCTATCTTAACGTTCAGGTGAGGATAACCGATAGAGTTTCTTACCTGCTCAAAAGCTCTGCCTGCTGCGAACATTGCAAAGGTTGATGCAAACGGAATCTTTCCTGTTGCTGCCATACCTGCTGCAACGCCCATCATGTTTGACTCGGCGATACCGCAGTCAAAATGTCTGTCAGGGAACTTCTTCTTGAATATGACTGTCTTTGTTGCAGCTGCGAGGTCTGCATCAAAAACGTAGAGATTATCATACTTCTCGCCAAGCTCTGCAAGAGCCTCGCCATAGCTTTCTCTTGTAGCTTTCTTCTGTAAATCTGCCATAGTCTTAACCCTCCAGCTCTTTAAGATGTGCTGTCAGCTCAGCAACAGCCTGATCGTACTGCTCCTTATTAGGTGCAGCACCATGCCACGACACGTTGTTCTCCATGTAGGAAACGCCCTTGCCCTTAACGCTCTTCTGAACGATGACTACGGGCTGACCGCTGATCTTCTCAGCCTCATTGAAGGCAGCCTCGATAGAGTCAAAATCGTGAGCGTCACAGGTTATTGCGTGCCAGCCGAATGCCTCGAACTTCTCGACTATCGGATAAGGCGACATTACGTCTTCAATCTTTCCGTCGATCTGGAGACCGTTGTTATCAACAACTGCAACGAGGTTATCAAGCTTATAGTGAGCAGCAAACATAGCTGCCTCCCAGACCTGACCCTCTTCGATCTCACCGTCACCGAGAACAGTGTATACCTTGTAGGTATCATTTGAAAGCTTTGCCGAGAGCGCCATTCCGCAGGCAACGGAGATACCCTGTCCGAGCGAACCCGAGGACATATCTACGCCCGGGATAGTGATACATGGGTGACCCTGTAAAAGAGCTCCGATATGTCTGAGGGACTTGAGCTCCTCCTTTGGGAAGAAGCCTTTCTCAGCAAGTGTTGCATAAAGCGCAGGTGCTGTGTGACCCTTTGAAAGAACAAATCTGTCTCTCTGGGGCTCATCGGGCTTGTCGGGATAGACATTCATCTTTGCAAAATAAAGGTATGTCATCAGGTCAGCGATCGAGAGCGATCCGCCCGGATGACCTGACTTAGCATTGAACACGCCCTCGATGATCCCGAGACGGATCTTCGCAGCCGTGATCTCTAACTGCTTTTTCAGTGTTGCGTCCATAAATTACGACCTCCAAATTAATTTCTATTTTACCTCATAAGAGGCTTAAATACTGATATTTCCATTCATTATATCGTCTATAACGTCGGCTATGAAATTCTCCTCACATGAAGACGGATAAACCCTGTCACAAACTGCCTTGACCTCATCAACTGCATTTGAGGGGCAGACGCTCATATCTGCTGCCTGTAAAAGTTCGATATCATTATTGTAATCCCCTGCCGCTATAAAGAAATAGTCCTGCATGGAGCACCTTTCACGCATTATGTTCAGGGCTGTACCTTTTGAGATGTTCTGCGGAAGTATCTCATAGTACTCCTTGCTGGAGCGTACAAAGTCAACACCGGTGTAGCCCTTCTTCTCAACAAAGGACATAAGTTCCTCCATTCTTTCGGGAGGGAGTGCAAAAAGCACCTTGTACCATTCCTTAGAGGGTATTTCATCAACTGTACAAATAACGGGAATTACCTTGCATATCTGATTATGTACAGCTTCCATTTCAGTCATCTGCGGAACATACACAGCTTCAAGTGCAAGCACCTCAGAGCCTACCCAGGGGTGAGCGTCAAGTATCTCCCTTGTTATCTCTCTGACGCTTTGCGGAAGGAAAACATCATATATCTGCTTTTTGTCTTTTATATCGTAGACCATTCCGCCGTTGCACATGATTATCGGGGCATTTACCTTTACAAGCCCGAAGTACTGGTCTGCCGCCTGTATTGCTCTGCCCGTTGCAATAGAGAAGCGGCCGCCTGCCTGCATAAAACGCTCAACTGCGGCAACTGTCCTCACAGAGGGTATTTTCGACGAGGGCAGAAAAGTGCCGTCCATATCGGTTATAAGAAGTATCTTTGATATATCCAAGCTCATTAAAAGCGACCTTTCAATTATTCTGTCCTAGCTTTCTGAGTATCTTTTGAAAGTACTCGGGAAGCTCACTGTCAAATTCCATATATTCATGGGTTTCGGGGTGGATAAAGCCTATCTTTTTAGCGTGAAGGCACTGCCCGTCAACACCTTTGACAGCCTTTCCGTAGACATCATCTCCGTATACGGGGTGACCCATATAGGCACAGTGAACTCTTATCTGGTGTGTTCTGCCTGTTTCAAGGCGAAAACGTATATGAGAGCAGTTTCCAAACTCTGCGACAGTCTCATAATGAGTTACCGCATGGCGGGAGTTTTGTTCAGTAACGCACATTTTTTTACGGTCATACTTACTTCTGCCGATAGGGGCATCTATCGTGCCCGAGGGCTCCTTGAAGCGCCCGACCACAATAGCCTCATACTCTCTGGTGAAGCTGTGCTCCTTAATCTGTGCCGCAAGGAAATTGTGGGCATCATCGGTCTTTGCAACTATAAGAAGACCGCTGGTATTCTTATCTATCCTGTGGACGATCCCGGGTCTTATTACTCCGTTTATCGAGGAAAGCCTGCCCTTGCAGTGAAACAAAAGCGCATTCACAAGAGTTCCGTCAGGGTTTCCTGCCGCAGGGTGAACTACCATACCCTTAGGCTTATTGACAACCAGCAAGCTTTCGTCCTCGTAAACTATCTCAATCGGGATATCCTGAGGGACAGCGTCAAGCTCTTTGGGCTCAGGTATCTCAATGTCGATAACATCGCCAGATCTGAGCTTATAGTTCTTAGGCTTGGCCTCTCCGTTTACAAGGACCGCACCGTTCTCGATAAGACCTGCCGCCGCAGACCTTGTTAAGCTTTCAGCCTGTTCGGAAATGAACTTATCAAGTCTTGCACCGCTTCCTTCAGCTTCAAGTCTCAGACTGCTCATCTTTTGCCTCTTCGGTTTCGGACTCTTTATTCTCTTTTTTCTTGCTGTCACTACTCAGGAACAGCGCACATATACAGAAAAGTATCGCACCGACAACAACGCAGATATCCGCAAAGTTGAATATCGGGAAATTGATCGGCTCAAACTTGATATAATCAACTACCTCGCCGAGCCTTATCCTGTCGATAAGGTTGCCGATTCCGCCTGCAACCATAAGGGCTATCGAGAAAAGCTCAAGTCGGCTTCCCTTTCTGATTCGGTACATATACCAGAATGCGACAGCGCAAACTACTATCGGAAGCAGAATCAGAAACCACGTTTTGCCCTCCATCATGCTCCATGCTGCGCCTGAATTTCTGATGTGCTGAAGACTGAATATTTTTTTGCTGCCGAGCTTTATAACCTCAGTGGGCTCTGCTCCCAAAGTGAGATTATTAACTACCGCAAGCTTTATAAGCTGATCTGCTCCGATCAGCACCGCAATCACTGCCAATGCTATAAAAAACATGATCACACTCCGTGTGTTTACTTACCGCAAAAAGGCTCTGCGAGCAGAGCCTTACGGTTATTAGTTATTCTTTCCGAATTTGAGATCATTGAAGTTGCTCTTCGGAATAACGGGATCGAATGAACCTGTCTGAAGAATCTTGTCTATGTTCTCGGAATTCTGTACACCCTGTGCAAAAGGCTCGTCTGTCTGTACGGGCTCTTCGGGAGCAAATGAAACAGGCTCCTCCTGTACAGCGGGCTCTTCCTCATAGTACTCCTCATCCTCAAGCTCATCAAGGCTTGCCTCGAATTCCTCCAGCTCCTCGGGAGTCATGGTAGGAAGCTCCATTACAAGTCTTATCTGCTTATTGTAAAGCTCAGTAAGATTTGCCTTGAAATATGTTACCTCAGCCTGCAGGTTTTCATAAGCCTCGAGCTCCTCATCGTAAGCGGCTCTGATCTCGTCGAGCTTTCTCTCAGTGATATCTGTATTCTGCTGGATAAGCTCTGCACACTTAGCCTTGTGCTCCTTAACTATTCTCTCGCACTCAGCTGCGCTCTGCTCAGAGAGTCTTACCTGCTCGCTCTTTGCAGAATCGAGCATCTGCTTTGACTGTGCCTTTGCATCAGCGATTATCTTTGCTGACTCCTTATGTGCAAGTACGAGTGATGATCTGATAGCCTCCTCATCAGCCTTGTACTGTTCAAGCTCTGCCTTGAGCTTTTCAATCTCGTCAGCCTGATCGAGATTCTGCTTTTCAAGAGCTGCATAGTCAGAAGCGGTCTGAACGAGGAATGAATCTACCTCGTCGGGGTCAAAGCCGTTTTTCACTGTACTGAAATTCTTTCCCTTGATGTTTGATGCACTTAACATAAAATTACCTCCGAAATTCACACAAATTTACAAATAGTTATATGTATTCTGTCTTTTTTTGAAACACCGTCAACGCTCTTAAAAAGGAACTTTCCGTATCCTCTGACTGAGAAGCGGCTGCCCTCAGAAAGCTTTGTATCGGGTGTATATCTTGTTATATGATCAATTACTATTCCTGTCGAGCGTATAAGCCTTGCGGCCTTCTCCCGTGAGAGCCCCAGCGCTAAGCTCAGGATACAGTCTGCTCTGAGCGATGCTGCAAAGCCTGACTTCTCAACCATTTCAGGCGCTCTGAACTTTGATCCGTCATAGCCCTCAGACGCCCTGACACCTATCCTTCCGATCTTTGTGACCAGAAGCGCATCATCTAAAGCGGTATCCCTCACGAACACTGTACTAATACCGTCTCCGACAAGTATATCCCCGACGCTTTCCCTTTTTATCTCCAGAGACATAAGTGCTCCGAGAAAATCTCTGTGGCTGAGCTTATCAGCCTGCCTGTAGGTGTAGGTAACAGCCCTCAGCGGAAAGTCCTCATGGCTTATCTCCTCATATGGCGGATAAACGCAGAGAATATTTCTCTCGGCATCATCATGCCCGCCCCAGAGAATATAGCGCTCAGTTTTCAGTGAAGCAGCAAGCCTTCTGCAAAGCTCGCACTGTCTTTCATCAAGAAAGGCTGAAAACTTTGTAATATAGCGTTCCTCGCTTGCAGAAAACCACTCGCTCACCTTATCAAGCAGGAACACATCCTCATCGGTTATATCAGGTATGTAGGAATAGTCTTTTCTTCCCATTATCAGAAGCTGTAGCCGTTGTTCTCCAGCTCGCTCATAAGGTCAACTCCGCTGAAGCCTACATTTCTCGGCATAATAGCGAAGGTCTTCTGAGCCATCATCTTTATATCTGCTCCGTTTGCATAAGCAACGCCTGAAATAAAGTCAAGTATTCTCTTTGCGTCCTCGCTCTTGACAGTCTCAAGGTTCAGGAGAACTGTCTTCATATCGTTGATGTCATCACCTATCGACTTGACCTCTGAAAAATCATTAGGTCTTGCAAGCACGATCTCAAGTACTGTAGTAGTCTGTTCCATTCTTGTCTGCCTTGGCGGCTCATATACAGGAGCTGATGCTGTCTGCTGGTGTGCCGTCGTTGTCCTTTCTATAGTTTCTGCTCTGCCTGCGGGAATGCCGCTTCTTGGGGAAGATGCATATATCTCTTCCTGCTCAAGCTCTTCCTCTCCGACAAACAGATTCTTAAAGCCCTTTGCGAATTTGCCCATTTCTAACCCTCCAAGTATTTTCTAGCTCCGAAAAGCTTCGTTCCGATCCTTACAAGATTTGAGCCATGCTTGATAGCCAGCTCATAATCCCCCGACATTCCCATCGAAAGTATATCCATAGAGACTTTATCTATCTTCTCCTGCTTTATTCTCAGGAAAATGCCGTTCATTTTTTCAAAGACCTCTTCACCTGAGCCTATTGGCGGTATCGCCATAAGACCCCTGACCGAAACATTTTCAAGCTCCGAGACCTCTCGTATCAGCGTCATGACCTCATCGGCCGAAACGCCGCTTTTCGTTTGTTCATCTCCTATATTTATCTCAATCAGAACATTGGCACACAGACTGTTCTTAGCCGCCTGCCTTTCTATCTCTTTTGCAAGCTTTATGCTGTCCACCGACTGAATGAGACTAACATCATTTATGATATATTTGACCTTATTGGTCTGCAAGTGTCCAATAAAATGGACTTCTGCATCTTTGGTGTAGCTATCCTTTTTTGAAAGGAACTCCTGCACCCTGTTCTCTCCGAGAAGCGTTGCCCCAAGTGAAGCCGCATAGTTTATCTTCTCGGGAGCTACAGTCTTTGTAACCGCCATAAGCCGCACAACATCGTCACTTTTACGATACTTTGCCTTGGCGTTCTCTATATTATAACATATTTCTTTATAATTTTCAAGGATATCAGGAAAAATATTATCCTGTTTTTTCAGAAGAGCCTGCTCCTGAGGCCTGCTCTGCGCTGTCATCTGTAACCACCTCTAACAAAATCTGGTCATACAGAAGGAGATTATCCTCTTCTGCGGTATTCTTTGAAAGAACGAAATCGTCTCCCTCGTAAATAACGTCTATCTTTTTGAATGTGATGTCCTTACCGAGAATTACATACACGCCCTTATCCTTACCCTTGAATCTTATAGCATCTCTCGGCACCTTAATGCCCTGATACTCGTCAAATATAAGCTTAAAGGACTTGACTCTCGACTCGACAAGTGTTTCATCAAGCCTGTTGCAGGAGAAAATAACCAGCGACTTGCCGTTTTCCCCTATGGTTTTTGACGAAACCACCCTGACATCATACACATTCTTTGAAGAATTTGTCGTCATGCTGAGCACAGCGCCCTCAGAAATACGCTTATCGGTGTCGATTATTCCTGCTATATAGCACGAATAATCCGTAAACATCTTACCAATAGCATTTGACTTTGGTTCTGCCTTGCCCTTGATAGCATTTTTTATATCCTTCTCGGTCAGCTCGGAGACCTTGCTCATACTAAGCTTGTCCTCAAAGCCGTCGGAATAGGAAACGAAATAGCCTGTCTCGCCTGCGGTTATTGCTCCGTTTGCCTTGACAGCGTTCTTTTTAAGCTGATTTTTCTGCTCTGTGAGCCTTTTTATCGCATCATTATAGTCCTCACTTGCGCCTGTAACAATAGAATAGATATTCATTGAAAGTGCAAGAGAATCCTTTGTCTGTCTGACAGAGGCATAATTTTCCCTTGATACTCCTGCCAGAAGATCCTTATATTTCTGATCTATGCCTGTTCTTACAGTTTCAGACTGCACCGAGGTCAGAAGTCCCGGCTCCTGAGCCTGCTGCAATGCAGCTATCTGCTCCTCAATTTTTGCTATCCTGTTATTCAGCATGATATCGTCTTCGGAGGAGTAGACCTCAGCTATAGTATTTCCAACAGACACCTTGCTGCCGTCAGGGTACGCATAATCAAGCACTCCCGAGCCGTCATAGGTTATTACCTTCTCATCTCTGATGATAACACCCTTAAACGGTATATCCTCATTAATAGTAACAAGGACGGCCTCTTCGGTATCGTGTCTGTCGTGTAAACGGTAATAGATCTGATTGCCAATGGTTGTCAGAAGAAAAACAGAAAGCAGACCTGTAATTATCTTTACGGTCAGTGACTTCATGATCTCTTATCAGCCCTCCGTTCCCGAGGCTGCATCAAGGATATTCACAGACTTCGACGGAATGATAGTCGAAATTGCGTGCTTGTAAACCACATTCTGATTTCCCGAGCAGTCAAGAACTACCACATAGCTGTCAAAGCCTCTGACAACTCCCTTGAACTGGAAGCCGTTCATCAGGATAAAGGTAGCTAAAATCTTCTCTTTTCTGATCTGGTTCAAGAAAACGTCCTGCAAATTAATACTCTTGTTCATTTTTATTCCTCCTAGGGGTCTTTACACAGATACAAATCATCAAATTATATTATAACACATAATTTTCGATTTGGCTATATCATTTTTCAATTTTTCTATAATTTTTTTAAGTTCAACAAATTTATCCGACTCAATCCATGAAATTCCGTCAACCCGCCTAAACCAAGTGAGCTGTCTTTTAGCATAATGACGGGTTTCCTGCTTGATTTTGTCAATACACTCCATAAGTCCTGCTTCACCCTCAAAGTACGGGATAAGCTCCTTATAGCCTATCGCCTGAGCACAGGTTGCAAGTCCGCCTGCTTCATAAACGGCTCTGCATTCCTCGATAAGACCCTGTTCAGCCATAATATCGACCCTTTTATCTATTCTGTCATAGAGCATCTGCCTGTCGGAAAAGGTCAGGCCGTAAATAAGGGCATCATAAGGGCTTTCCTCACGCCTTGAATTTTTCTTATGGACAGAAAGCGGCACTCCTGTCTTTTCATAGACCTCAAGTGCTCTTATCACTCTCGGAGTGTTGTTCTCGTGAACAGCTTCTGCGGTTTCGGGGTCAATTTCTCTGAGACGCTCCCACAAAGCGTGACTGCCCTGCTCCTTTATCTCGGATTCAAGTCTTTTTCTTATCTCAGCATCGCCCGCAGTATCATCAAATATGATATTCTGCACAAGTGAGCTTATATACAGCCCTGTTCCGCCGCAGACGATAGGAAGCTTTCCTCTTGAATAAATGTCCCTTATGCATTCTCCTGCAAGCTTTACATAATCAGCTACCGAAAACGGCTGATCGGGCTCAAGGAAATCTATCAGGTGGTGCGGTACACCCTGCATTTCATCGGGAGTGGGCTTTGCAGTTGCTATACTGAGACCTTTATATATCTGCATTGAGTCGGCAGATACTATCTCGGCGCCGTATTCCTTTGCAAGCTCAACCGACAAGGCAGTTTTCCCTGAGGCTGTAGGGCCTGCTATTACTATAAGCGGTATTTTTTCAGTCAATACATCCGCCCCTTATACTATTCTTCTGAACTGCTTTTCTATGTCCCTCTTGGTAAGCTTGATTATTACAGGTCTTCCGTGAGGGCAGTATCTTATATCGTCATTTTCATAGACGGCATCAAGCAGTGCCTGAAGCTCGGCTATGCTGTTGTCATCATTTGCTTTGATAGCCGCCTTGCAGGCTACCGAATGGTAAAGGTCATCAAAAACCTCGGACTGGGGATTTATCTTATTGTCCATAAGGTTTTTGGCAAGCTCGCAGAGAACCTCTGTCGGGTCATTGTCACCGAGGATTATCGGCACGCCCTTTACGGCAACAGTCGGAGCTGTATCGGGCTCGACCTCAAAGCCTAAGACTGATATCTTCTCTAAGTTCTCGCAGACTGCGTCATACTCGGGGTATGATAGCAGCACCATGATAGGCTCTAAAAGAAACTGCGGCTGAAGCTTGTTTGCATCGTCCTTTATCTGCTCGAAAATATATCGCTCATGTGCTGCGTGCTTATCCATGAGTATCATCTCATTTCCGCACTGGGCTATCACAAAGGTCTTGAAAAGCTCTCCTATAACTATGGGCTTCGGCTCTTCTTTTTTTGCAAACTGAATGGTCACAGGCTCCTGCTTTTTTTCAAAGCTTTGAGCATTTATGAATTTGAAGCCATCATTCTCATCTGAAGCCTCAAGCTCTGCAGGAAGCTCATTTACTATCCTATTCATATCCTCTGCGGTCATGGGCTTTGGCTCTTCCGGTGCTTTCTCGGGAGCAGCAGGTTCAGGCTTATCAAGCTGGGAAAGGAAAATATCCTCGCCCTGCTTTGCTCTTTCTATCTGCTCGGGAGCAAGCTTTCTGAGCTCCACCTTTGAGACTATCGGCTCAGAGAGCTTAGTCACCTCTGCTCTGTTCTCATAATGCACAGGCTGAGATACCTGCTTCACAGGCTTGGGAGCCTTTACGGGCTCGCTCACAAACTGCATCTGAGTTCCCGTGTCCTTGGGCGGTACTTCATAGAGCTCACGCTCGGAGAAATGCCTGCCCTTATCAAGAGTCATTTTGTTCGGAGCATCAAACATCAGAAGTGAATTTTTCACTGCAAAATAAACGGCCTCGTGCATAAGCTTTTCATTCGAGAAGCGCACCTCTGTCTTAGTCGGGTGAACATTCACATCGACCGTATTCGGAGGAGCATCAACAAAAAGCACGCAGGCAGGAAACTTTCCTACCATTATCTGATTGCGGTAAGCCTCTTCAAGGGCTGCCGCCATAGCTCTTGACTTTATATATCTGTGGTTTACAAAGAAATTCTGAAATCTTCTGTTGGGCTTTGCGGACAGCGGCTTTACAGTATAGCCGGTTACCCTCATACCCTGATAGGAATAGTCTATCTCCATAAGTGATGAGGCAAACTCTCTTCCGAAAACCGAATACACAGCAGAATATAGCTTTCCGTCACCTGCGGTAAGGAGCTCTGTCTTGTTGTCACGGATAAATTTGAACGAAACCTCGGGGTGAGACAATGAAATTTTTGAGACAAGGTCTGCAACTGCGTTTCCCTCGGAGACATCTTTTTTCAGGAATTTCAGCCTTGCGGGAACGTTATAGAAAATGTCCCTTACAAGAAAGGTTGTGCCGTCTGGGCAGCCGCTTTCCTCTAAGGCAACCTCCTGAGTGCCCTCGATAACATAGTGCGTTCCAAGCTCGTCCTCGGGTCTTTTGGTGAGCACATCTACCTTTGCGACCGCACAGATAGACGCAAGCGCTTCACCTCGGAAGCCGAGTGTCATTATATTCTCCAGGTCCTGCTTTACATTAATTTTGCTTGTTGCATGACGCAAAAAGGCAGTGGGCAGATCCTCTTTAGATATGCCCTTGCCGTTATCGGTAACTCTTATATAGGTTCTGCCGCCGTTTTTTATTTCTACAGTAACTACAGATGCGCCTGCATCTATTGAGTTTTCAAGAAGCTCCTTGATTATCGAGGCAGGTCGGTCAATAACCTCACCTGCTGCAATAAGCTCGGATACTTCCTTTGAAAGAAGCTTTATCTCCGCCATTTTGTTTCCTGTTCTATGGCTTTCGCCTTAAATATATTTTACGATCTCTTTTATAAATTCACGAAGCTCAGTATCATCGAGCTCATCAATGTTGGTCTTTCTGAGCTTGTCAACTATCATGCTGTCGGTTATCTTATCAAAGCTTACCTGAATATCGTCACGGGCTGCTTCCTCGGCAAGCTTTTCACGGTTTGCACGTTCAAGCTCTTCAAGAAGCTCATCAGCCCTTGTGATTATCTTCTTCGGGAGTCCTGCCAGCTTTGCGACCTCTATTCCGTAGCTCTGGTCAGCTCCGCCCCTGACTATCTTTCTGAGGAAGCGGATATTTCCGCCCTGCTTTCTGACAGATACGGAGTAGTTTATAACGCCCTCCATTTCACTTTCAAGTGAAATAAGCTCGTGGTAATGGGTAGCGAAAAGAGTCTTGCAGCCAAGCTTTTTGGAATTGAGGATATACTCGGCAACCGATCTTGCAATCGAGATGCCGTCAAAGGTAGAGGTACCTCTCCCGACCTCATCAAGGATAACAAGGCTGTTCTTTGTTGCGTGCTTGACTATATCGGCTACCTCGCTCATTTCCACCATAAAGGTAGACTGTCCTGCAGTAAGGTCATCGGAAGCGCCTATCCTTGTGTAGATCTGGTCTACGACCGAGAGTCTTGCATACTCGGCAGGCACAAAGGAGCCTATCTGCGCCATAAGGCAGATAAGCGCTATCTGTCTCATATATGTGGATTTACCCGACATATTAGGTCCCGTGATTATTGCCATTCTGTTGGCTGTCAGGTCAAGATATGTATCGTTCGGGACAAAAACTTCGTTTTTCTGCATAAGCTCAACAACAGGGTGACGGCCCTTTCTTATCTCAATGGAGCCGTCCATAGTGAGGTCGGGCTTGCAATAGTTGTTATTAAGAGCCGCTGCCGCAAACGAACACAGCACATCTATCTGCGCTACTGCCGATGCAGTCTGAGATACGGTCTTTATCTGGGTTGAAGCAAAGTCGATTATTTCTGAGAATATCTCCTGTTCCAGAGTAATTATCTTATCGCTTGCACCAAGTATAGTGTTCTCTGCATTTTTAAGCTCTTCTGTAATAAATCTCTCGCAGTTTGCAAGAGTCTGCTTTCTTATATAGGTCTCGGGGACAAGGTCGTAATATGACTTTGTGACCTCAAGATAATAGCCGAACACTCTGTTATAGCCGACCTTCAGGTTCTTTATGCCTGTGCTTTCACGCTCTCTTTCGGCTATGTCCTCGATTATCTGCTTGCCGCCGCTGCGTATTTTTCTAAGGCTGTCAAGCTGCTCATTGAAGCCGTCACGGATAACTCCGCCGTCCTTGACACTGACAGGCGGCTCGTCAACTATAGCATTGCCGATAAGATTATTTATCTCATCTAAGGTAGAAATCCTCTCATTGCAGGACTTCAGAAGCTTTGCCGAAAAGCCCTCAAGCATTTCTTTCAGAGCAGGCAGCTTTTCAGCCGTTACCGACAGCGACCTCAGGTCTCTCGGAGATGCACTCTTGTACATTACCCTTGTCATAAGCCTTTCAAGGTCATATACACCTCCGAGGATCTCCTTTATTTCAGAAAGCTCCACAGGCGACTCGGTAAGCTGCTCGACAGCATCAAGGCGTTCCATTATCCTTGCAGGATTAACAAGCGGCTGCTCGATGTAGGAACGAAGCATTCTTCTTCCCATTGATGTTTTTGTATTGTCAAGAACCCACAGGAGCGAGCCCTTTTTGTCCTTGCTCCTGAGAGTTTCCACAAGCTCAAGATTTCGTCTTGCAGAATAACCGATAGTCATCATCGGATCATTAATATGCACCTGAACATCTGCAAATCTGCCTGCAAGCTTTTTCTGCGTTCTGAAAACATAAGTGAAAAGACCGCAAAGCGCTGCCTCTGCACAGCTGTCATTTTCAAGCTGTACCTGAAGAGCATCAAAGGTCTCCCTGGTGGTCTGAGCAGAGATCTCGTCTGCGTGCTTCATTATTACAAAATCATCATCAGCAAGCGCCCGAATACTGCTTCCGATACGAAGGCTTATAAAGTCCTTCAAGGGCTCACATTCATCTGCATCATTATTCAGTAATATCTCCGAGGGCTCAAATCGTGTAAGCTCATTGTACAAACGCTCAAGCATATCCTTATCGCTGAACGAAAACAGGTGTACCTCGCCTGTGGAAATATCAGCAAGAACTGCAGCACAGGAAGAAGTCTCCGCCATCATATAAATACAGCAGAGAAAGTTATTAACCGAATCATCGAGCATGGAGCTCTCTATCAGCGTGCCGGGAGTGATGACCCTCAGCACCTCACGGGGAACCATGCCTTTGCAGGTCGCAGGATCAGCAGTCTGCTCACATATTGCAATGCTGAAGCCGTTATCAACAAGCTTCTTTATATAAGTATCGCAGGCATGGTGCGGCACTCCGCACATGGGAGCTCTTCTCTGCAGACCGCAGTCACGGCCTGTAAGGGTAAGCCCAAGTGCCTTTGAGACCTCAACAGCATCGTCAAAGAACATCTCGTAAAAGTCTCCGAGCCTGTAAAACAATATATGCCCGGGGTACTGCTCCTTGACCTGAAAATAATGTCTCATCATAGGAGACAGATTGCCCTCCTGCTCCAGCTGTTCGAGCGTATATCCCAGATATGCGGGAGCAAGTCCGTCATTTCCTTTTATCTCTTCGTTTGAGCCGTTCACCGCAGCTCACCTCTTTCTATATGTTGAGTTTAGCCGCAGCCCGAACAGCCTGCGCAGCTGCCTGAACAGCTCTGAGGCGGTGTATCGGGACAGGTCTCGGGGTCCTCTCCCTCTGATGCCTGAGAAATAATGTAGTTCACCGAGGTGATGAGCTTTGAAAGCTCAGCCTTCGCCTCATTGAACTCAACCATTTTGGGCATCTCCATGATCTCCTTGTACATATCCTGAATGTCACGGTTAAGTTCCTTGAGCTTTTCGGTATCGTTGCCGTTTTTTCTCATCTCCTCACCAAGCTCCGAACGCTTGATGTTAAACTCACCTATCTTGTTCTGAAGCTCAGTGTCGGTATCGTTGAGCGAGCACGCATTCATATATCTTGTGTACCTCTCGTCCTGCTGAATAGCCTTTCCAAGCTCTCTTGTCAATTCTATTACGTCCATATTGTTTATCCCTTAGGGATATCCTCCTCTCGTATTCCTTCGAGCGCCCAGTTCATTGCCTTTACAGCCCTGACGCTCACAAATTTACCAACAAGGCTCTTATCGCCCTGAAATTCAACTATTATATCCTCATCGCTCTTTCCTGTGAGCCAGCCCTCGCCCTTTCTGCCCTCGCCTGTGGGGAGAACTCTGAGCGTTCTGCCTACAAAACGGCCGAGCCACTCGCTTGTGACCTCACGCTGCTCCAGAATAAGCTCTCTTAGCCACAGACCCTTCTGCTTGTCCGAAATATCATCGGGAAGCTTTGCCGCAGGAGTGCCGCTTCTTCTGGAATACACAAAAGAATAGATGTTATCGTACTTCACTTTCTTGATGATATCCTTCGTCATACAGAACTCTTCGTAGGTCTCCCCAGGGAAGCCCACTATAAGGTCGGTTGTGAACGAAAAGTCGGGAGCCTTTGACCTTGCGTAGCCGATTATCTCCATATACTTTTCCACAGTGTATCGCCTGTTCATAGCCTTGAGTATCCTGTCCGAGCCTGCCTGCACAGGCAGATGAAGATGAGTGCATATCTTATCGCACTCAAGTATCGTATCAATGAGCTCGGGGCTTGCGTCCTTCGGGTGGCTTGACATAAAGCGCACACGAAAGTCGCCATCTATCTCATTAACTGCCCTCAGAAGCTCAGTAAAGCCATAGCTGTAGGAGTTTACATTCTGACCCAGAAGCATTATTTCCTTATAGCCCTGAGAAACCAGTGTCCTGACCTCTTCAAGTACCTTTTCGGGCCTGCGGCTGCGCTCTCTGCCGCGCACATAGGGTACTATACAGTATGTGCAGAAATTGTTGCAGCCATACATTATCGGCACGAACGCCTTTATCTTGTCATCTCGAAGCTGAGCAAGATCCTCATTTATATCGCCGTACTTGTCCGACTGATTGAACACTCTTTTATGCTCAAACACAATCTCGCTGAGCATATCGTAAAAGTCACCGTAGGCAAATGTTCCGAACACAAGGTCAACATAGCGGTAGGACTCTTTTATCTTCTCGGCAACGTGCTTTTGCTGAGCCATACAGCCGCAGATACCTATGATAAGGTCGGGCTTTTTCTCTTTGAGTTTTTTTAGCTGTCCGAGGTTTCCGAACACTCTGTCCTCGGCATTCTCTCTGACAGCGCAGGTATTATAGATTATAAGCTTGGCATTCTCGGGCTTGTCCGTGAATTCAAAGCCTATAGCACTCAGCATACCCTTTAGCTTTTCACCGTCGCTGACATTCTGCTGACAGCCGAATGAATGTATCAGCGCCAGCGGTTTATGCCCCTCAAAACGCTCATATTCTAGGGCTTTGGTGTATAGCTGCTCCTGTGCGGAGAGCTTACCCTCGGTTATTGAAGCAGTCATACTATCCCTCATTTCATAGTCATAAATCCCCGATTTTTTGCCATAGGGCACACTAACCGACAATACATATACTATTATAATCTTTTTTTACTGTTTTGTCAACTATAAAAAGAAAGAGCCGCAGCAGGGAAAACCCTGATGCGGCTATTGTTGTCAGCTTCTTGGGGTTCGGCTGCCATTCTGTCTGTCGGTGCTTGGGGTGTTTTCTGTATTTGTGCTTTCGCTGTTCTGACTGTCGCAGGCTTTCTCATCAAGCCCCTGTGGGAAAAACTCATTTGTGGGAAAGCTGATCTTTGAGAACATCTCACAGGGAGTATCGTCAGAGGCTGAGCACTCCTTGCCGGGTATGCAGTAATCATAGGACGGCATAAGCATTGATACAGGACGTGTAAGCTGGATTATCGCAAAGATACCGATAGTTATCTCGACCGACGCATCGACAGCAGGCTGTGCTTCACCCGACGCAGGTGTAAAGTTTACCGCTAAGCACATCGGCTGAGCCACATTGACGGTAGCGGTCGGCAGGGTTGACGTGCAGCAGGCAGCACAGCCAGACACCTGAGCCTGTTCAGGCTGGGCAGGGTCGAAGCCCGAGGAAAAGCGCTTGGTACTTGCGTCGCTGCCGTAGAGTATAACGGTCTTAGTGAAGCTTGCGTCACCGTAAACTACAGTTGGTGTTGTAGAGTCTGCGGTATAGGCGTCGATCTCGCAGCGGAAATTGTAGGTGCAGTCAACTGTGTAAAAGCCCCTGTTGAAGGCAACGGGCGTTACCGTAAAATCTGCGCTCTCGACATCAATACACTTCGTCTTGACGTAAGCCGCCGCATTTATCACAGCCTGATCGGCTGTATCAAAGGTTACTGCAAGGTTTTCAAGGCAATCCTGCGATGAGCAGGAATCAAAGACCCTCATGGCTTCCAGGCAGACGGCTTCCTTGAAATTGCTGTTTGAATTAGTAGGCATAAAAGATCCTCCTGTCAGTAAGTATAGATTAAAGTAATTTTGTACTTCTCTATATCTTATTCACAGGAGGTCAGAAATGTGCAATTATTCTTTTGGTTTGCCTGATATGAATGCAGCAGCACCGATAACAGCTGTCATAGCACCCAGCAGCAAAGCACTGCTGTTGAAGGTGATTCCGGGAAGAAAAGGAAGATATCTGACTGTTACCGTATCTCCCGGCTGAGCTACATCATCAGTTGATACACGCTCCGTATACTTAAAAGTCTCACCGTCAACGCTGTATTCATAGGTGTTGATATATTTTACGCCCTTGTTTACAGGCTGAGCTTTTACAAAATCTGCCTTGGCTTTGCCGCCGAATATCAGGATAAACAGGCTTGCAAGCACAGTCAGGCCTCCGATGAGCAGCAGCGCAGCACCAATTGAGCGCAAGCTGATGAACTTAGTTTTTACTTTAATAAGTCCCATATATGCACTATTTCTTATCAGGTGTTCTTATCCACAGTTTTGAACTGCTTCAGGTTTCCTATCTTCTCGTTTCTCTCATCAAGCACCTTTTCAACATCTGTCCAGTCAAGTCCCTGATTAACTGCCAGTACCATTACATGATAAAGAAGATCATTTATCTCGTTTTTAAGCTCGTCATTATCACCGTTCTTTGCAGCGATGATAGTCTCGGCAGCTTCCTCGCCGACCTTCTTGCATATCTTATCTACTCCCTGCTGATAAAGATAGCAGGTATATGACTTTTCGGGAGCTTCTCCCTTATCAAACTGCTCTTTTCTTGCTTTGAGCACCTCGAATATTTCCTGATAAACTGTCATTAGTTTTCCTCCTCGTTGTACATCTCATTGAAAAAGCAGCTGTAAGAGCCCGTATGACAGGCTGCACCCGTCTGCTTCACATTTATAAGCAGAGTATCATCATCACAGTCCGAAAAAACGGACACTACCTTCTGCAAATGACCGCTTGTAGCACCCTTGTTCCAAAGCTCCTGCCTTGAACGGCTCCAGTACCATGTATAGCCTGTTTCAAGGGTTTTTCTGAGGCTTTCCTTATTCATATAGGCGAGCATAAGCACCGTTTTTGTATCGACCTCATAGGCGATGGCAGGTATAAGCTCGCTCTTCTGAAAGTATTTGTCAAGATCATTGATATCTATTTTTACCTTACTCATAATTACCTCACTATTATGCCTTTTGAACGGCAGTCCTCTTTTACCTGTCCGACGGTCAGCTCCTTAAAATGGAAAAGCGATGCCGCAAGCGCTGCCGAACAGTCGGTTTTAAGGAATGCGTCTGCAAAATCGCCGAGCTTTCCTGCACCGCCCGATGCGATTACGGGTATCTTTACTGCATCAACCACAGCTTTAAGCATAGGAATATCAAAACCGCCCCTTACTCCGTCAGTGTCTATGGAGTTCAGGCATATCTCGCCAGCACCGAGCTGTTCGCATTTTTTCACCCAGTCGATAAGGTCGAGCTTCATATCTATTCTTCCGCCGTTAATATAAACTGTCCATTTATTTGGACTTACAGCCTTTGCATCAACACCCACGCAGATACACTGACTGCCGAAAATATCAGCGCCCTCTTTAATAAGCTGAGGATTCTGCACCGCCTGAGAGTTTACAGATACCTTATCTGCACCTGCTCTGAGGGTGTTTCTTATATCATCGACGGTCTTTATCCCTCCGCCGACGGTAAGGGGAACAAACACCTTTTTAGCAGTCTCACGGACAACATCAAGGATAACTCCCCTGCCCTCGTGAGAGGCTGTGATATCATAAAAAACGATCTCATCAGCCCCCTGAAGATTGTACTCATAAGCACATTCAACAGGGTCTCCGACCTCTTTTATTCCCTCGAAATTTACACCCTTTACTACCTTTCCGTCACGCACATCAAGGCAGGGTATTATTCTTTTAGCAAGCATTTTCATGCCTCCTTACTTCTTAGTCAGCACTGCTATTGAAGCTATATGCAGTATATCAAACTCATCAGGATACTGAGAAAGCATTTCAAGATGTTCCTGTTCAAACCCGGACTTCTGCTCCTCAGACAGTGACGATGCACCTATCCCCCGACAGGCTCTTATTCTGCCGTTCCAGCTTTCACGGGTGAAATGCACAGGTATTCTCTGTGATGTGCTGTCGGTCAGTTCAAGGTACTCAGAGTACTCCTCGGGCACATAAAGCGGCTTAAAGGTCTCTCCTGCACCTGTCCAGTCGGGATTGTATTTCAGCACAAGCTCTTCGGTCTTTCCTGCAAGCTCGTCCTCAAAGGGAAGCCAGTTCATCAGAAGAAAAACCAGCCTTCCGCCCTTTTTAAGGAGCCTTGAAAACAGCTCTGCTGTGACCTTATGATCAAAATACCAATAGCACTGGCAGGCAGTGATAAGGTCAAAGCTGTTACCCGGAAAGTCAAGTCCCTCGGCCGATGACACAACATAGCTGATATCCATTCCCTCAGAGAGCCTTTCTGCCTGTGCTATCTGCTCTGCACTTATATCAGCGCCTGTCCATGAAGCGCCAAAGCGGTGCATAAACCTCGGGAGCACTCCCGTTCCTGTGCCTATATCGAGAGCACGCTGTCCGCTGACACCAAGGTTTCTGTCTGTCAGCAGCTTATAGAACTGCTCCGGATAAATGTCACGGTACTTTGCATAGTCATCGGACGTTTTTCCCCAGTCAAAGGCATTACCGCCGTCGATATTCTTGTTTGTGATCTCCATACTATGCCCTCATAGCTGCAAAGTTTTCCAGTATTTTAAGACCGGTCTTTCCACTTTTTTCAGGGTGGAACTGACAGCCGTAAACAAACCTTCCGTCACCTGCCACAGCAGGCACCTTTGAACCGTACTCCACATAGGAATAGAGATTCTTGTCCTCGCAGAAAGCTTTGTACGAATGAACGAAATAGACATACTCGTCCTCGCCCAAGCCATTGAAAAGAGGGCTCTGCCGGCTTATCTCAAGCTTATTCCAGCCCATGTGAGGAATGACCAAGCCTTCCTCGGGGATTTTATCAACATACCCCTCAACAAGCCCAAGGCCCTCGCACTCTTCAAACTCATAGCTTTTTTCAAACAAAAGCTGCATTCCAAGGCAGATTCCCATAAAGGGCTTGCTCTTAGCCGAGTCCCTGATAACCTCAACAAGTCCGCTTTGCCTGAGCATATTCATAGCCCAAGGAAATGCTCCTACACCCGGGAGAATGACCGCATCAGCTTTTTCTATTTCTTCTTTTTTATCGGTGAGCCTGCTTTCACAGCCCAGATAATCCAGCGCATTCTTTACTGAAAAAATGTTTCCTGCGCCGTAGTCAATGATTGCTATCATTATAAAACTCCCTTAGTTGAAAGAACTCCGCCGCCTGTCTGCTTCATCGCATCTTTCAGAGCGTGAGCCACTGCCTTGAACATTGCTTCAATTATGTGGTGATCGTTCTTTCCGTAGTATTCCATTATGTGGAGAGTTATGCCCGAATTGATGGCAAAGGCTCTGAAAAACTCTTCTGTAAGGCAGGTATCAAATTCGCCGACCCTGTCATCGTGAAACTCTGCATTGAAAACAAGGAAGGGTCTTCCGCTTATGTCAAGCGAGCAGAAGCAGAGCGCCTCGTCCATAGGCACATAAGCCGAGCCGTAGCGTGCTATGCCGCCCTTATCACCAAGTGCCTCAGCGAATGCCTTGCCTAAGCAGATGCCTATATCCTCGGTAGTGTGGTGACCGTCAACATAGAGGTCGCCCTTGCATTTCACATCAAGGTCGATACCGCTGTGAACACCGAAGGCAGTCAGCATATGGTCAAGAAAGCCTATACCGCTGTCGATATTTACCTTGCCATCGCCGTCAAGCTTTACAAAGACCTCTATATCGGTCTCTTTTGTTTTTCTCTTTATTTCGGATACTCTCATATTATCAATCCTCAAATCTGACCTTTATCGCATTTGCGTGTGCTGTCAAGCCCTCCTTCTCGGCAACAAGAACTATATCGTCTTTTGCCTCTCTGAGGGCATCTTCGGTGTAGTAGATGAAGCTTGAACGCTTTTCAAAGCTGTTTACACCAAGAGGCGAGAAGAACCTTGCAGTTCCGCTTGTAGGAAGAACGTGGTTAGGTCCTGCATAGTAATCTCCAAGCGGCTCGGAAGCATAGGAACCAAGGAACACTGAGCCTGCATTATCAAGCCTTCCGACATACTCCATCGGGTTTTCAAAGAGAACTTCAAGGTGCTCGGGAGCATAGCGGTTAGCCATCTCAACAGCCTGATCCGCAGTCTCGCAGATCATGACCGCACCGTAGTTTGTAAGAGACTTTTCGATAATCTCCTTTCTTTCAAGGTACTGCATCTG
>DGRP01000014.1 GCA_002391065.1 Ruminococcus sp. UBA4385
GGGTCGTGCGGTATTGCCTTAATATAATATTGTATACATTGATAAGTTGCCTTTGAGAATCGTATCAAAGCTCTCAAGCTTATGAACTGTGTTGTAAAGGACAAAAGCTCTCCGCTGCGGAATCACTCTGTCAATGTGAAAATGTCCGCAGAACCATTTATCATATTTCACCTTCTCAAACACTGTATCAAGAAATTGTGCTGTTCTGCATGGCTGTTTTATATATCTGAACGACGGAATCTCCCAGATAATATGTTCAGGCAGAGTATGAGTTATTATGTAGTCTACCTTGTTGCCGACCTTATCAAGATTGTTCAGGGCTCTGTCTATTTCTTCAAAGCTCGGCTCTTCGGCACTCCACCAGCTATAGCCCTCAGTGCGGTAAGCCTTGTCAACACTTGCAGCACCTCCGAATGTGAAAAAGCTTTTACCTTCGATCTCATAGATCTCACCGCGCATAAGATGTATAACGTTCTCTGCATGAGGGTGAATCTGCACTTTGCCGCCGAACATCTCCGAAACGGCTTGTTCGCTCCACCAGTCATGGTTATCATGGTTTCCGTCAATGAAGAGTATTTTATATGGTTGAGCTTTCATCCGGTTTATCCAGAAGATATATTCTCCTTTTTTCTTCTCATATTTTTTCAGGTCATCGGGTGTGAAAGGAAAGCCGAAATCACCTGTAATGATAAGATAATCTTTATCTGTAAGTCTTATATTCGCTTTTTTTAGTTCTTTGGAATTGAGTTTATGCATATCAACTCCGCCGTGGGTATCTCCTGTTAAGTAAATCATTTGTTTCTCCTTTATGTAAGCACGATATTTTTTATTTTTATGGTTGTCAATAATGCCTATGGGTATTTTTGATTATAAAATGATATAATATTGTAATTAAACTGTCATTGACATAAGAGTCGAAAAAGTATATACTATATATGTATGCTAACGTTTGAATGGGGGGCAATTCTGCCTTTATGAAAAAAAGAACTAATCGGCCTGCTGTCAGCGGTGCGGCAGGAATTATTGCCATAATAGTTGTAGGAATATTTATGCTTTGCGTAATTTTCCTTATTGCTAAAGGTTTGTTTTCAAGCAATAGCAGTGAAGTTCCTTCAGGACTGAATACAGCAACCTTGAATACAAATACCGAGCTTACAACCGCTGCTCCTGAGTCGGCTTCAGAAACCGTATCTACTCAGGCTACACCTGATTCTGAAAACATTACAGATGAGTCTTCGCAAGCTGCTGAAGAAGGCACAGGTGAACAGATGTATGTTCTGGAGTACGCTTATCTGCACGTTGCACCTGATAATGAGTCAGAAAACATTATATGTCTTTCGCCAGGAGTTGTAGTAACTATTCTGGGTCAGGAAGAAAATGGATATATAAAGATATCGTTCCAGAATATTGACGGACCGATGTCAGGATATGTGTATAAGGATTATCTTACTACTGAGTATGTACAGCCTGCGTGGGGTTCATAAGATTATAAGTGAGGGCTTGATGCCCTCATTTTTGTATAGGAGGGAAGAATATGCCTAAAGGTTATATGGATTTTACACTTAAAGACGGCACTGTGATGAGAGTTATTGTCAATGCAGGAAAAAGAAAAAGTATATCACTTCATATAACTGACGACGGAACTCCTGAGGTAAGGATTCCCTATGGCTTTCCGATAAATAAGGTAAATGAATTTCTGAATAAGAATTTAGAATGGGTCAGAGAGCATAAGGAATACGCTCTTGAAAAGATCGGTCTTCCGAAAAACTATGAAGACGGAGAGAAAATAATGCTTCTCGGCGAGCCTTTGATTATCAGGTATGTTAAGGCGGACAGGTATTCCGAGCCTCAGATACATGACGGAGAACTCAGAGTTGCAGTTTCAGCTTTTTCTTCGAGAGAACAGATAGTAAAAAGTATAGACAAGTTTATTGCTGAGCTTGCATTCAAAGAAATTGATGCCTGTATGAAGGAAATGGTTTCCGAAACAGGGCTTGTTCCGACCAAGGTAACTGTAAAGCCCTTGACTGCAAGCTGGGGACGATGCATCTCAAACAGACATATCTCAATCAATTATAAAGTAATTGCATTTGACCGTGACTGTATCAGATATGTGTGTCTGCACGAGCTTTGTCATCTGGTACATATGAATCACAGTAATGAATTCTGGTCTTTGGTAAGTAAATACTGCCCGAATTACAGGAAAATTCAAAACAGAATGAAATAATAAATCCTCAGTGCAAGACACTGAGGATTTTCTTTGCTTTATCAAATTAAGCAGGCGGTGCAGAGAAGAAATCCTTCCATGCGTATCCCTTCTGCCCCTGATACTCAACATAATACCAGCCGTTTTCGTTCTTATAGTACTTGCAGACAGCTCCGCTTGGTATTGTTGTCAGGTTAGCTGAACTTGAATTCGGCTCAGGATGCAGGTAAACTGCTCCGGTGCAGGTGATATCACCTACAGCGTCTCCTTCCTGAGAATAAGGATCTTCTTTTTCTTCGTCTTCTTCCTCATCAGTGGTCTTTTTTGCTTTAGTTTCCGCCGGAGCTTCCGTAGTAGTGGTAGTTTCAGTCGGAATATACTCGGTAGAGGTCATAGTTCCTGTTTTTTTAGGCTTTGAGCTATCATTGATAAAAAGACTTTTTACAAAAAGCATGATAACGATAATAACTACAAGCAAGGTCAGCATAATTGCAATGATTCCCTTGACAGTAGGTGAAATTGAATTCATTTATGAAACATCCTTTCCGAATGATATTAGAATTACCTCTTGTTACTAATCTATTATACTAAAATCCGACAGATATGTCAATTAAAATTCGGTTACGATTTCGACAAATTGTTAAAACTGTGATTTGTGTTTTGTAAATCATTTATAAGGGATACTTGCTAATATATTTATATTTTGGCATATATTTATAAATTTATCCGAGTTAATAAATAATACTTTCTTTTTACTAAATTATATGCTATACTATTTATATTATTATAAAATAACTACCAATTTTGATGTGTATTGCTGATGATACAAAATGGCTGTTCTTTCGTATTTGGATACATAAATAATTCACCGGGGGCAGTACCGCAAGGGTACCTGCCCTGTTGGTGTCTGCTAAGAAAGGAGTTAGATATGTTCAAGGAATACTACGAAAGGCTGCTTGCACAGCTGGCGCTGGAGTACAACTGTACCCCCGATGACCTGAGGGGCGGGGAGAACAAGGTGACAGTATCTTCCATGAATGAGGGAAGAAGGATATATTCCCCTGACAAGCCTTTTCTTGATATGGTCACAACAGGGAACTGTACGGTCATAACTGCTGATGAATGCCTGTGCGATTATCTGAAAGAACTGGTCAGAGACGTAAGAGGTCATTATTTATTTGAATTCGGCTACATGACAAAGATAAACGAAGAACTGGAAAAGTACGGCTACGAGCTTCAGCCTACCCACCATATGTTCCTGCCCTGCAAAAAAACTGAGGTGGATGAGCGTTTTAAGGTGAAGTGGCTTTACGGCGATGAAATAGCGTCGTTCTACGGAGATGTGCGCTTCCAAAATGCTATAGCCTATCCCGAGCCTTGTCCTGTTCGCCCTGACAGAATGGTTGTAATGGCCATGGACGGCGACAAGATAATGGGAATGTCAGGCTGCTCCGAAGACTGCCCCCACTGGCAGCAGATAGGCATTGATGTTCTGCCTGAATACCGTTCAAGGGGGCTGGGGGCTTATCTTGTAACGCTGATAACGAACAGGATAATAGAGCAGGGTGATGTGCCTTTCTATGGCATTGCGTCAGCTAATATCCACTCAAACAACATAGCCCTGAACAGCGGCTTCAAGCCTGCATGGGTCGAAACAAGTGCAGTTAAGATCATGGGGGAATAATATCAATTTACAGGAGGGAGCGTGTGACCGATATACTTATAGTAGTAGATGATAAGGAGATTTCTTCGCTGCTGACAGATTTCCTGTGGGTCGAGGGCTTTGTGGTGTCGGCAGCGGTGAAAGGCCAGTGCTGCTTTTTGAAAGACCCCCAATTCTGATGTGTATTGATGATGTTACAGACTGGCTCTTATTTCGTATTGCTCCCCACCGACGGCAGGGAGCAGTACATAACCAAATTGGTCTTAAAATAATATGAAACGAGGAAAAGAATATGAATATAGCTGTTGCTCAATCCGGCGGACCAACCTGTGCTATTAATGCTTCTCTTGTAGGTGTATTTGCTCAGGCTATCAAAACTCCTGAAATTGATGCAGTATTTGGCTCTATAAACGGTATTGAAGGAATTATCAATGATAATCTTGTCAATTTGAGACAGATAATCAAGTCTAATCAGGATATGGAACTGCTCAGACAGACGCCTTCAACAGTACTTGGCTCTTGTAGATTCAAGCTTCCTGATGAGGACGAGGACAGATCAGTGTATGAAAAAATTCTGAACTGTCTTACAAAGCACAGGATAGGTGCATTTTTCTACATAGGCGGAAATGATTCAATGGATACTGTTGCCAAGCTTTCTGATTATCTTTCTGAGGTTGGCTCTGATATTAAGGTGATAGGTATTCCAAAAACAATAGATAATGATCTCCCTGAGACTGACCATACTCCGGGTTTCGGCTCTGCTGCTAAATATGTAGCTGCAACTGTTCAGGAGATAATCCGTGACAGTTCGGTTTATTCTATTGAGTCTGTTACTATCATTGAGATTATGGGACGTCATGCAGGCTGGCTTACTGCATCTACCTGTGTTCTCAGAGCTAATGATGAGATTGCTCCGCACCTTATTTATCTTCCTGAAACCCAGTTTACTGAAGAGAAATTCCTTGAAGATGTAAGAGATATGATGGCAAAGCATAAGGCTCTGGTAATTGCAGTGTCTGAGGGAGTCAGACTTAAACGTGATCTTGATAAGCCCAGAGTAATCGACAATTTTGGTCATGAGTATCTGTCGGGTATCGGTAAGACTCTTGAGCAGATCGTTAAGGATAATATCGGGTGTAAAGTCAGATCGGTTGAGCTTAATGTAATGCAGAGGTGCTCATCGCATATATGCTCCAAGACTGATATTGATGAAGCTGTTGAGATAGGCTCTGCCGGTGTAAGAACAGCTCTCAGAGGAGAAACCGGTAAAATGATGGCATTTAAGCGCATCAGTCATGTGCCTTATGTTATTGATATTGTTTCCGTAGATGCTCATCTTACTGCAAATAAAGAAAAGTTTTTCCCGCAGAAATGGATAAATTCTGCTCAGAATGATATCAGCCCTGATGCTATCAAGTATTTTCTTCCTTTAATTCAGGGAGAGGTCAAGATAGCAATGAAAAACGGTATGCCTGTTCATTATAAGCTGTGATAGGAGTACATAATGAGAATACTTATTATCAGACACGGTGAGCCTAACTATGAACTGGATTGTCTTACTCCAAACGGTGTCAGACAGGCTCAGAAGCTTGCTGAAAGGCTGAAAAATGTTGATATTTCAGCGATTTATTCCTCAACAATGGGCAGAGCCAGAGAAACTGCTCAGATTGCTATGGAGGGCAGGGGAGTGCCTATCACAGAATGTGACTGGCTGCGTGAATTTAATGTTGAAGTGCGTGATAAAGACCTTCCTGATGCTGTTCCTGTGTGGGATATTCTCCCTAAAAACTGGACTAAAGAAAAAATCTGCTATGATAAAGATGATTTTTATAATGCTGAGGGTATTTCGGACAGCGAAGTAAAAACTCGCTATGATGCGGTAAAGGCGGGGGTTGATTCTGTTTTAGCAGAGCATGGTCTGGAACGCAGAGGTGAGATATATCATGTTACAAAGGATCATGATAAAACGATTGCTTTCTTCAGCCATTTCGGCGCAACCTGTGTTACATTGTCGCATCTGATAGGTATTTCACCAATCGTTACATTACAGGGATTCAGCGCCGAGCCGACAGCTATAACAACTGTATGTACCGATGACCGCTTTGGCAAGGATGTAAATTTCAGGATACACGGCTTCGGAGATATACATCATTTGGGTGATATTGGTGAAGGTTCGGTAAATTATAAGTAATCAAAAATGCCTCGATAGCAAAGGTGGGTAGTTCCACAGAAGTTATGGGCTGACTAACAACTAAAAAAAGATAAACAGAGGATAAAAGCACCCTGATGTTAATTTTCTATACAAATGTTAATGCGGCATACCTACATAAAGCAGGTATGCCGCAAGTAATTCATTTAGTTTAGTTTCGCCGATCAGAGTTTTACCAACATCATTTCTCCTAAAAAATATCTGTTAGTTCATTTAAGTCGTTAATTATATGATCGGGCTTGCCCTTAGTTTCATAAAGCTGATGATAAACTGCAATTCCTTGCCTTACCCAAACGGTCATCATTTCAAGCTCCATTGCAGGATAAATGCCATTGTCAAGCCTGTCACCTATCATCTCCGAATTATCAAGAGTGTTTCTCCCATATTGCTTTAATCACTTCTTTATCATTCTCACACAAATTTTCCGGGAGTTCTCCTTTAGCAAAAAATTGAAGCCGTAGGACTTCCTCTTCCTGTCGCTTTATATTTCCCTCATATGACCTGCAAACAAAGTTAATGTCCAATGCATACACTTCATCTCCATTGGGATAGGTAAAGTGACATTTTTCACCCGACTGCATATTGTAAAATTGCAAATCCTTTACACACAAGCCTGTTTCTTCCAAGCACTCACGTCTGGCAGCCTCTTCCGGTGTCTCCCCCAGTTCCATACTGCCTGCGGGTACACACCATGTACCGTCATCTGTTCGCTGCTCCAACAAAACCCGGTCTTGCTCATCAAAGATAAACACTCCACATCCCACCATTTGAAGCGGTCTGTGACCAACACCTTCTATTTTTCTAAGATCTAATATATAACCCATTCTATTCTCTCCCTTAGATTAACATTGCTTTTTTTACAGTCATTCAGCTTTCATATCAAACTCCATAGATTTCATACCTTTCCGCTGTAGTTGACTTCGGCACATAATCGCTCTTGCCAAGCACATTAGCCTTGTCGGCTATGTACGCCCGCAGTATCTCCCTGCTCATATTTGTGATATCATCACGCTCCGTCGCTTCCTCGGCTGAAATAAGAAGCACCTCGTTGTTCTCATAGCCGTCCGACTTTGGTTCACCGCTTACATACTCCAAAGTGAACACCACACACCACTGCTCGGGCTTGAACTGCACCGAGAATACGGCTTTGGTTTTTGCGCTCACGCCTGTTTCCTCAAACACCTCACGCTCTATCGCTTTTGAGGGCAGCTCGCCCTCCTCGACATAACCTCCCGGAACGAGTATCCTCCCCTCGGCAGTACCGTAGGTGTGGCGGACGAGCAGGATTTTCCCGTTTATCTCAACTATGCCGCA
>DGRP01000078.1 GCA_002391065.1 Ruminococcus sp. UBA4385
AGACCCCTTTTAAAAGAACTTTTGCGACAAGCAGAGACTGCTGAAAGCTCAGCAGTCTCTGTGTAAATCATACTGTTTTACGAATCGACCTTCCTGTAGTACTCCTCAAACCGAGGTCTTGCCGCCTGATAGTAGGGCTCAAGCCGCTTGTCGAAGTGCTTTCCCATGCCCTCCGTGATTATGCTGTCAGCCTGCTCGAAGGACATTCTCTCCTTGTACACTCTCTTGCTGACGAGAGCATCGTATACATCGGCAATAGCCATAATACGGGCTTCAAGAGGTATCTCATCACCCTTTAAGCCCTCGGGATAGCCCGAGCCGTCCCAGCGCTCATGGTGATAGTGAGCAACGTTCTCGGCAATATTTCGGAAATAGTCATCATCGGTACCCTCAAGCACCTTATGTACGATGTTAGCACCCTCTGCGGCATGAACCTTCATTTTCTCAAATTCCCAGTCCTCAAATCTGCCGGGCTTTCTGAGGATAGCATCGTCAACGGCAATCTTTCCGAGGTCATGCATAGGTGCGGCCTTGATTATAGCCCGACAGAACTCATCGCTGAGCCCGAACACATCGTTTTTCTGTATCTCAGCCACCAGCATACGGACCACATCGCTTGTTCTTCTGATATGACCGCCTGTTGAATTGTCACGGCTCTCGACCATAGTTGCCATACCGAGAATAAACTGGTCATGCATTTCAACAATATGACGGGTCTTCTGAGCAACCTCTTCCTTCAGCGAGTTGTTGAATGAGTCAAGCAGAGCAATATACTGCTGATTCTGAGTGTCATCTGTTATAAAAAACTGATAGCCCCTCTTCTGCTTGCCGTCAAAGAGGAAGGTAATATTAACAAGATAGCTTTTATCTCCTATATCATAGTGAAGGCTGTTTTTGCTGTTGTCCTCTCTGAAATCTCTGAGCCACACAAGTGCCGTATCACGAAGCTTTTCGTTCGAGCCTACGGGCTTGTCAACAGTCAGCTCACGAAGCTCGGGAAAGATTGTTTTAGCTGTTTCGTTGCTTCCGAGATAGTGAAAGTGAAAATCAAAGGATATAAAGCCTGTATCACCCTTTTCCACCAGCGAATCTATCGCTGTGTCCGTAATATCGTAAAGGCATACTCTGTGCATAATGAGCAGGTATATCACCTGAGCAAAAGCATAGGCAGCAGGCAATAACTCAATATTCGGAATAATTCTTCGTACACCGAAAAAGGCGATAAGGCAAACAATATTCGGCAGTATCAGCAGATAGATGATCTTACGGGAAGCATCTCTCTTCTTGAAATAGCTGTATACTATTCCTGCGATACTTCCTATAAAGCAGCCGATAATAAACACATAGAACAGGTTGTGTACAAAGGCATATTTTTTATGCAGCAGAGTAACACCGTTGTTCCTCTCAAAGCTCAGGCTCTTATAGTAGTAGTGCTGCCTTTCCATAGTCATAATAAACATGAAAAACACAGTTGCCAGCGTCATAAGCCCTGTTCTCAGCCACTTGTTGAATTTCAGGTGACAAAGGCTGTAAACGCTCAGCATAATAAAGAGAGCATTGTAGCAGCCGCCTATATAGATTACCTTGTTGGCGGCTATCGCAGTTTCAAGACTTCGGGCGCTTGCAAACAAAGCATATCCGACATTTGAGACAGGCACAAAGATAAATATCAGAGTGAAATGTACACCAAGATGCTTGTGCCATGAGAATGTATACACAAGAGACAGTCCCAGAGATATTACAAGCAGCACCCAGTAATAAAGCTCTATCATAGAATGATTTCCCTTTCACTTTTCAAGCCTGATACAGCAGGCTTAGCAGCTTTCGGCAGTACCGAGATGATTGATAGTTTTTACTGCTCCGAACTTGCATACCTCAACGCAGGTCCCACAGTTAGTGCAGAGATCATAGTCGATAACCGCATGGTTATTAATGACCTTTATAGCCTCGGACGGGCAGTTCTTTTCGCAGAGCTTACAGCCCACGCAGCCGTTCGGGCAGATTTTTTTGGTATCCTTTGCCGTGTCCTTTGAGGAGCACAGCACTTCTACCTTCTGAGTTGAAGGCCTTATCGCAATAAGCTTGTTCGGACAGGCAGTCGCACAAAGGCCGCAGCCTATGCACAGTCTGTGGTCAACAACAGCGATCCTGTTTTTTATCCTGATCGCACCTGTCGGGCAGACATTCACACAGTCTCCGTATCCGAGGCAGCCGCTTGTGCAGAGCTTGCTTCCGTTATAGTACATATTGCAGGCAGCGCAGGACTGTATGCCGTCATAGAGATACTTGTTAGGTGTTGCATCGCAGTCGCCGCTGCAGCGCACGAAGGCTGTCAGCTCAACAACATCACGGGCTTCTTTTCCCATGATAGCTGCGATCCTTGCCGCAGTAGCATCGCCGCCCGGGCGGCAGAGGTTACAGTCAGCACCTCTTTCAACAACCGCCGCCGCATAGTCGGCACAGCCCGAATATCCGCAGCCGCCGCAGTTAGCCTGAGGCAAAGCGTCATTTATTTCGGTTATGCGCTTATCCTCTTTTACCTCAAACACCTTTGAGGCGGCGGTCAGAGCAGCACCCGAGACAACTCCCAGTGCCGCAAATATAGCGATCGGTATTAAAACCGTCATACATTCCCCTCCGTCAGATTATTCCCGAAAAGCCCATAAAGCTGAGCGAAACAATAGCCGCAGCAATAAGTGTCGCAGGCGCACCGCTGAAAGCCTTAGGAAAGTCGCAGTCAGCTATTCTTGCCCTTACACCGCTGAAAAGCACCAGTGCAAGCGTAAACGCAGCACCTGTTCCGAATGCATTTGTTATGGACTTCAGAAAGCCGTATCCGTTGTCAATGTTCGAGATAGTAACTCCCAGTACCGCACAGTTAGTAGTTATAAGCGGCAGATAAACTCCGAGCGCTCTGTAAAGCGGCGGAAGCATTTTTTTGAGAACCATCTCAACAAGCTGAACAAACAGCGCTATCACAAGAATGAAAGCGATAGTTTTCAGATACGTTATATCATAGTGTTCGAGAAGCTTATACACAGGATAGGTGCAGGCACTTGCACAAACCATTACGAAGATAACAGCCGCACCCATTCCCACAGATGACTTTATCTGCTTTGAAACTCCCAGAAACGGGCAGATCCCCATGAACTGCGAGAGCACTATGTTATTTACGAACACACAGCTAACTATCAGCAGAATGTAGCTCATACAGCGTCTGCCTCCTTTCTCTCACAGGAGAGCTTCTCCTCGTCGGAGCAGAACTGCGCACTCGGACAGCCTGCACAGCCGATCTCGGCAGGCGGCTTTCTGTCCTTCAGCTTGCAGACTATCGCAATAAGTATGCCCAGCACGAAAAAGCCTCCTGCAGGCATAATAAAGATAGTCATAGGGTGCTTTGAGAGCCACGGTATAGTCAGCCCGAACCACGAGCCTGTTCCGAGTATCTCTCTTATGCTTCCCATGCAGAAGAGCGTAAGCGTAAAGCCTATGCCCATTCCAAGCCCGTCAAGCACAGACTTGAACACAGGGTTCTTGCTTGCAAAAGCCTCGGCACGCCCGAGGATAATGCAGTTTACCGTAATAAGCGAGAGAAACACCCCCAGTTCCTTATGAAGTGCAGGCAGATAGCCCTTCATAAGAAAGTCTATGAGGGTAACAAAGCCTGCGATAATAACAATGTAAGAGGGCAGTCTGACTGCCTTTGGTATCACATTTTTGAGAAGCGAAATAACAAGGTTCGAGCAAACAAGCACAAAGGTAGTTGCAAGCCCCATGCCTATTCCGTTTGAAGCAAGGGTAGTTACCGCAAGTGTCGGGCACATACCCAGAAGCGTAACAAGGTTCGGATTCTCCTTGATGATGCCCTTGGTCAGCTCATACAGGTTTGAGTGCTCAGTCACCGAAGATCGCCTCCTTGTTCTTGCTGAATATATCAAGGCACTCCCTGACAGCCTTTTTCATACCCTTTGAGGAGAATGTGGCCGCAGTGACATTATCAATGCCGTCGATGTTAGTCTCGGCATCTGCCTTCAGAAACTTCTTTGTGAAGCTTTTGTCCTGCACCTTAGTACCAAGCCCGGGGGTCTCGCCTATTGATACAAACTCAATTCCCTGAACCTTACCGTCCGAATCAAGCCCCACCAGCAGATGCAGTCCTCCCTTTGAGTAGCCGTCTTCGGTTATCTCAATAATGCAGTTTGAGGCATTCCTGTCAACAATTATGCTGTTTATATTCTTGTTCCCGAAGTTCACGGGAGCTTTTTTTCCGTCTTTTTCTTCTGTGAGCATTTCATATTCAGCTTCACCGAAGATGTTTTTACAGCCCGTTTTTAGCTCATCTGTCATAACACCTGTGAGGTCAACATAGGTGACATTGTAGGCAAGCGCCAGCAGTCCCGAAACAACCACACAGATAATAGTCAGCACGAGGGGCGGCATGAGCTTTTCTTTCATGACTTCGCCTCCTCATTGTGCTTAACAGCTCCGAAGGGCTTTGTAAGTATAGCCATATCAATGTACGGAGTAATAATATTCATAAGCAGTATCGAGTACGAAACACCCTCGGGATAAGAGCCCCAGAAGCGTATCACGCAGGTAATTATTCCGCAGCCGACACCGAAGATCACCTTTCCCAATGAGGATATCGGAGTAGTTACATAGTCAGTAGCCATAAATATAGCTCCGAGCATAATTCCTCCCGAAAGGATCTGATAAAGCGGGTCCTGATCGAATATCCACGAGAAAACATACACGGTCCCGATATAGGCGATCGGCGCATGGGGAGTGATAACCTTCATTATAACAAGGTACACTCCGCCCAATAGCAAAGCTGCCGCCGAGGTCTCTCCGAGACAGCCTGCTGTCTTTCCGATAAACAGGTCTATGTACTCCTCGGCTCTTGTTGCAAGTGGCGTAGCACCCGTAACGATCTTGTCAGGGTTATAGAATGGGATAGCCCATTTGGTCATTTCTCCCGTAAATGAGAGCATAAGTACTATTCTTCCGACAGCGGCAGGGTTTGCGAAGTTCTGCCCGAGACCGCCGAAAAGCTGCTTGACTATAACAATAGCCACAAAAGTACCTATCACAGCCATCCAGTACGGAAGCGTAACAGGGAGATTAAATGCCAGTATCATTCCTGTAACTGCTGCCGAAAGGTCGCCTGTAGAGTTTGGCTTTTTCATAACAAGGTTGCAGAGCCTTTCCCATACAATAGCCGAGAGCACACAGCAGCCTGTCAGCATAAGGGCTCTTCCGCCGAAGAAGTATGCCGACATACCAAGAGCAGGAAAAAGACCTATCATAACGTGCAGCATTATCTTTGATGTAGTAGTCCCGCTTCTCACATGAGGTGAGGGGCTTACTGTTAGTTTTTGCATTGTCTTTCTCCTATCTTCTGAGTAATTTCTTGGCTAAGCGGTGTTTTTCCGCCAGAGGTCTTTTAGCAGGGCAGACATAAGAGCATGAGCCGCAGCTTATGCACAGTCCGACCTTGAGCTTTTCAAGCCTGTGAGTGTCCCTCTTATCGTATGCCTTCTCCAGATATGTAGGCATAAGCCCCATAGGACAGACTCTTATACAGCGGCCGCAGCGTATGCAGTTTGTCTGACCGCTTTCAAGTATTTCATTTTTATTGATCTTGGGCACTCCGAAAGCAAGCAGACCGTTCATAGTCTTTATAGTCGGAAGCTCCGTATCGTAAATGCATACACCCATCATAGGACCGCCCGAGATTATTTTCTCGGCATTATCAAGCTGAGTGTCCGCAAATTTCAGAAGCTCCGACACAGGGGTCCCGATAAGCGCTCTCACATTACATGGGGTAGAAACAATATCTCCGTCAATTGTCACACGTCTTGAAATAAGGGGCATACCGTTTTTTACATAGCCGCCGAAAAAGCCTGCGGTGCTTACATTCATAACGATAACACCCTGATCGGCAGGCAGCTCGCCCTCACGGACAGTACGGCCTATCAGGTTATAGATGAGAGTTTTCTCCGCCCCCTGAGGGTACGAAGAGCGCAGTACCTTTACATTTATATTATCATACTTCGCCGCCTTTTCCTGCATCAGGCGAATGGCGTCGGGCTTGTTGTTTTCAATTCCGATAAATGCTCTGTCAATTCCGAGTATCTGCATAATGAGAGAAACTGCCGAAATCACATTATCAGCATCTTCAAGCATTTCTCTGTGGTCGCTTGTGATATAGGGCTCGCACTCTGCGGCATTGATTATGAGCGTATCAACGTGGTGTCTTTCCTCGTTGTAGTTGAGCTTCAGGTGTGTCGGGAAGCCGGCGCCGCCCAGACCGCAGCAGCCCGATTCTCTGAGAGCTTCACAAAGGCTCTTCTTATCTGTTATCTTGGGTGGCTTTATATCGGGAGATATTTCCTGCTTTCCGTCAGCCTCTATTTCAACGGTTTTGCATTTTCTTCCTGCTGCCATAAGAAGCTCGCCTATAGCCGTAACAGTTCCCGAGACAGACGAATGAACAGGGCATGAGAGAATCTGCTCGCTGTCTCCTATCTTCTGCCCGACAAGCACCCTGTCGCCTTTTTTGACAAGGGGCTCGCAGGCACTTCCCAGGCTCTGCGACATAGGAATGATGACCTTTTCAGGGGCTGCCATCTCTATTGTTTCGCATGAAGCCGTATTTTTGTTATGCTTTAGCTTTGTGCCGTTTATTTTCATAAAAATCTCCTTGATGAGAAAATCATAGCTCCGCTTTTATAGTGCTGACAGCACCCCAGCTTTTCAGAACCTCAACCTTTGAGAAGTTTGCATTCCTGAGTGCTTCTAGCTCGTGCTCCAGTGTCAGCGGAGTGTCATAATGGCAGATGACATCATAGCCCATGCTCTCTTCGTGCCTAAGCCTGTCAAGGTCATCGAAATTTTTGCGCTCCTCAAGCTCCGAGTCTGCAAAGGTATCCGTCAGGATAAAATATCCGCCGTGCTTTAGCGCCTGTCTTACTCTTCTGTAAAGGGCAGACTTGCTCCTCTGTGTATAGTGGTGAAGCGCCTCGACCGATACAATGCAGTCAAAAGCAGTTATACCGAAAATAATATCAAAGAAAGAACCTCTTACAGCTCTCAGCTTTTTATCGGGGAACTTGCTCTTCATTTTTTCAAGCATACCCTGTGACAGATCAATACCTGTCACGGCAGCTTCGGGGTTTATCGCATAAAGGAACTCAAGCTCCAGACCTGTGCCGCAGCCGAGGTCAAGCACTCTCGCACCTGCCTTTTTGGGAAGCTGCAGAGCAGTGAACTTATAGAATTCACCTGCATTCCCGACCTCTTCGAGAGCAGTGCGGTCATAGCTGTCAGCTCTGCTGTTAAAAAACGAATCCATTCTTTCGAGCATAACTTTATCCCCCTTTGGTTTTTTATGAGGCTTTGCGCCTCTCTATGCAGTTTGATCAGTCTGCAAAGCTGAAATACTCACTTGTAAGGCTGAGCTGACCCTTTATATTTTCCGAACAATACACCTTAGCATTCTCATCTACAGCTATCACCGAGATGTCATCACGGCTGAGCCATTCTGAGAGCTTATCCTTGCCGCCAAGATAAATACAGGTAGACAGGTAATCCGATTCTATCCCGCTTTCTGCGATTACCGTAACGGACTGCAGTGAAGACTCCGAGGGTCTTCCTGTTTTCTCATCAAAAATGTGACAGTATCTCACACCGTCAGCCTCAAAGAAGCGCTCATATCCGCCCGATGTTGATACAAAGCAGGCATCACATTCAAGCTGAGCGCAGAGCGTATCAGGATAGAAGGGGTCTTTTATCCCGATCTTAAAGCGGCTGCCGTCAGGCTTTTTTCCATAGCAAAGTATAGACGAGCCGAATGACACAACTGCCCCCTCGGGCTTCTTTTCATCAAGAAGCTCCTTCGCCTTGTCAAGTGCATAGCCCTTTGCATCACAGCCGAGGTCTATCTTGGCGCCGTTGTCAAGGCAGCACTTGTATCCGCCGCTGCGTACAAGGTGTATATTGTTTATGTCAACGCTGCTCAGAGCAGCCTCTATCTCCTCATCGGAGGGCACCTTCGGCTCACCCGTTATATCCCAGAGCTTGGTTACAGCGCCTATAGCAATATTACAGCCGCCGAACTCACTGTACAGCTCCTTTGAACGGCTTATAACCTCGCAGGTCTCCTCACTGATATTCATAGGCTCACCAGAAAGCCTGTTTATCTCCGATCGTTCATCGTAAGCCGATAGCAGAGCGTCAAGCTCCTTTATGCGCCCTCTTAAATCGTCTGAAAAATCAGATGATGAGTAGAGCGTAATATCGACAGGGCAGTCCATAGCAAAGAACGCCTTTGAGAATTTCTGCACAGGCTTTTTTATATTCATGACTATCACACCCGCCGCAATCAGCACTATGCCGAACACCGCAGGAATGATAACTCTTTTGTTCAAGGCTTTTTTCATTATATTACTTTACTTTTGTAAGAATTTATGCTATAATGGGTTTGCGGCAAGGAGTATCCTCTCGCTGCTTTCAATGAAAGCACAGAGTTCGGCGTTGAGTTCAACGGGCAGCTCAAGCAGCTCACTTTTTATATCGCAGTGCTTTATGCAGCGCTCAAGCTCGAAGATAACACGTTCGGGAACAAAGCCCTTTGTGTGCTTTGAAAGATCCTCGTACTTTATCTCAAAAAGCTTTTCGCTGTTGTGAGGGTTCTCACGGTATATTCTTCTAAACACTGCATAGATGCATACTGCTAAGCTTTGTGAGCAGGTGAAAATAAGCTCCTGTGAGCCGCTTCCCGAAATAAGTGCGGACAAAAGCCTTACCGCAGAGTCAAGCTCTGCAGGGGCAGTAATTTCGGGAGCTTCGGTGTATTGTATTTTACCGAACACTGCATCGTAAGCAACACCGTACAATTCAATAAGCTTTACAGCATTAAATATCGGGCAGGCTCTTTTTCCTGCCTCAATATCGGATAGGGCAGACTGCGAAAGACAGGCAGCTTCAGCGGCCTCATTCTGTGTATGACCCTTCTGCTTTCTTATCAGTCTGAGTCTTTCTCCGATGGTTTCATTGTATTTTTTTTCGTTAGTTATATGCACAACTATCGCCTCCTCATACATACATATTTTATTATACTATATTTTAATCGTTTTGTAAATACCCGTTTTTAATTTTTTCACAAGAGATTCCAAAGCTGCCTGACAGCATCGGCGGCAGGAAAGAACAGGAGCAGACTATGAAGGGCTACAGAATAGTATTTTTCAGACATGGCAGAACATCTGCCAATGACGAGGGCAGATATATCGGCACTACCGATCTTCCTCTGTCAGCAGAGGGCGCTCAGCAGCTTTATGATAAGCTTGAAGAGTTTGACTATCCCCCTGTACAGAAGGTGTATACCTCTCCGCTTAAAAGATGTACGCAGACAGTAAACATTCTCCAGCCTAACCGCCTGACGGTAGAAATGCCGCAGCTCAGGGAGATGGATTTCGGAGAGTTTGAGAACAAGACCGCAGATGAGCTCATGGAGCTTGAGGAGTACAAGGAGTTTATCAGGGGCGGACTTGACAATCCTCCGCCAAAGGGAGAATCAGTCAGAGATGTTATGAACCGCTGCTATGAGGCACTCAATATCATCATTTCCGATATGATGTATGAGGGGCTTACTTACGTTGGAGTGTGTACACATTCGGGACTGATTATGAATATTATGTCGGGCTTCGGTGTTCCGAAGGGCAGACCGATAGACTATGTCTGTGACTTCGGGGAGGGCTTTGAGGTGCTGATAACAGCCTCAATGTGGCAGCGCTCCGAGGCATTTGAGATAATCGGAAATTATCCGCCGAGGTATGAGCTTCAGGAGGATTACACCATTAAATAAAATAAGCAGTATGGCAGGAGGTGAGAATATGAACAATAAGGAGATAAAGACATGGTCGATAACAAGGTTTCGTGATAACGGCGGAAACTGCTTTTCGCTGTCTATGTTCATGTTCTCGATAGCGGTATTTGTTTTTGTTGCGTTCAATGCTATAAGGCTTATTTTTGAGCAGGTGGGCTGGGAGCGCTTCTTTTCGTGGAAAGCTTTTAAAAGCAGTGCTGATGTGAAGCTTTTCTGGGTGCTTACGGCAATAGCTCTTCTGCCTGTTCTGATACAGGAATGGTGGATACTTAACCGCCTTCTTCTTGATATAGCAAGGGGAGATGACTTCATAGAAACAAGAAAGTATCTGAACGCTCATCTGTCCCTTTACGGAAGAAAGGCTATCATGTTTACAATTGATATGTTTCTCAGAAAGGTCGCTATGTTTGTACCTGCGCTTTTCGGTGCATTCGGAGTGTATTTTATTATATACGGCTCAAGGGGCAATCAACTGAGTTCAGCAAGACTGCTTTTGCTGATGCTGTGTATAGGCTTTACCGGCGTATGGATAGGTATGTTTGTAAGGTATCTGATTTCGGTTGCGCTGGCGCCCTATATAATGCTTCTCAATCCGAGAGCAAAGGTTTCTGAGGCGATAAAGCTTTCAAAGCGCCTTATGGAGGGCAATCACACAAATTACCTTATGTATATTCTTTCGTTTGCGAAGTTTATACCGCTTCTGCTGTTTGTTTATCCGTTTTTTATGCTCTTTCCGTACTATAAGATATGCAAGGTCACCTTTGCAGAGGCAATGCTCGGTGACCTGTGGCAGGACAAGCTTAAAGCATCTATCAAGCGCTGGAGGAGGTATACCCTGTGATTCTTACAGTAAAACCCGATGAGAACGGAAAAACACTTGATGAGCTTCTTCGGGGCAGGGGAATTTCAAGACGGCTGATAACCAGGCTTAAGCGCATTGAAAACGGACTGACCCGTGACGGCGCACTTATCAGAACGGTAGACAGAGTGTACAACGGTGATAAAGTTGAGCTTCGGGAGACTGAACGGGAGCGCAGGCAGGAAGAGCCGGGCGTTCCCGTTCTTTATGAAGATGAGCACTGCATGGTTTTCGATAAGCCGCCTTTTATGCCGTGTCACCAGTCTATGAAGCATTATGATGATACCCTCGCAAATGAGTTTTTCAAGGCATATCCCGAGCTGCCCTTTCGCAGTATCAACAGGCTCGACCGCAATACAAGCGGCTGTGCGGCGGCTGCGAAGTCAAGCCTTGCGGCATACAGTCTGCAAAGGTCTATTAAAAAGGTATATGTAGGGATAATGCCTCGTATAGGCAGCGCAGGCGGAAGAATCTGTGCTCCGATCGCCCGTGAGCGTGAGTCGGCAATACTGCGCTGTGTCAGAGAGGACGGAGCTTATGCCGCAACAACCTTTTATAAGCTTGCTGACAGCGGAGATCTGAGCCTGTGTGCCTTTATCCCCGAAACGGGGAGAACTCACCAGATAAGAGTTCACTGTGCCCATATCGGCAAGCCCCTTATCGGCGATGAGCTCTACGGCGGCGATATGTCACTGATAAACAGACACGCTCTGCACTGCGCAAGGGTAGAGTTCATAAAACCGTTAAGCGATGAGCGTATCTGCGTGTACTCTCAACTGCCCGAGGATATGGTAAGAGCTTTCGGGAAAAACATAAATGTAAAAAGTTTGTGAATTAAGTATTATTTTTGAATGAAAACGTTTACTGTAAACGAATACGGTGAGAAAGATGATATGATATTGTCAAAATTGCTAAAATAGCGAGTGATTTATATTGCAAAATGCCGATTGATATTTTTGGCAGTTTTTGATATTATATTTATGGGCGAAAACTGTCTACAGGCGTGTGTTTCACGGGTAAGAGACACCGCCCAAACACAAGGAGGTTATTATTGATGAAAATGACAAAAAAAATCCTCGCAGCAGCTTGCTCGCTGACACTTGCAGCAAGCATGGCAGCTTGCGGAAGCAGCTCTGACAGCGGCTCGTCAAATTCGAGCTCTCATGCACCTGCTGCATCACTGACTGAGAGCCAGAAGGAGAAGATCAACGATCTTCAGAGCCTTCTCCCTGATGAGAAGCTCGAGAACACCACTATCAAGTGGTTGTCTCACTATGACCTGAACCCGAGCGACGGTCAGGTAGTAGACCCCGGTCTGCAGCTGTTCAAGGATAAGTATGACGGTAAGATCGAGTTTATCCAGACAACATGGGACGACAGATATACTAGACTTGCAAAGGCAGTTATGGCAAATGATTCGCCTGACTTCTTCCCTGCAGATGATATGGATGCTTTCCCGAAGGGCGCTATCAAGGCAATGTTCGAGCCAATTGACGATTACATTGACCTGAACTCCGAGCTCTGGGCACCTTCAAAGAGCGTTTGCGATGCAGGCTACTTCAACGGCGGCCACTATATCGCAGGTATTGATGCAAGACCTCAGTATGTCTGCATCTACAACAGAACTACAATAGAGGACGCAGGCTTTGATGATCCTGCTGAGCTCTATGCTGATGACAAGTGGACATGGTCTGTATTCACAGAGATGTGCGAAGAGTTCACAAATGCCGATGAGGACAAATATGCACTCGACGGTTACTGGTACGGCAAGGCTCTTAACGATACAAGCGGATATCCTATGATCGGCCTTGAGAACGGTAAGCTCGTTAATAACATGGATAAGCCTGAGATCACAAAGGTTCAGGATATGATGTATGAGCTTTCAAAGCAGAACGTTGTATTCCCGAGATCCGATAACAACTGGAAGACAAGAGGCGACGGCTCTACAGGTGAGGGTCTTGGCTCGGGTCTGACACTGTTTATCCCTGTTGGTACATGGGCTATCGAGGGAACTACCGAATCTACAAAGATCTTCGGAGACGTAGAGGGCGGCGAGGTAATGTTCGTTCCTATGCCGAGACTTGATGACGGCGACGGCAAGTACTACGTATCCGCAGGTATCCACGGATTCCTCCTCTGCAAGAACGCTCCCAATCCTAAGGGCTGGGCAGCATATATGAACTGCCTGCAGGTATCCAAGCAGAACGCTTCCGATATCGGTGAGGAGCAGCTCAGAGATGAGTACAAGTGGACCGACGAGATGATCGAGATGAGAAAGACAGTATATCAGCTTGCAGCTGAGAACCCTGTATTTGACTATCAGGAGGGTGTAACACCTGAGCTTTCTACTCTGATGATGACAGTAAATCAGGCAACAATGGTAACAGGCGGCGGCGCAACAACCTGGAGCGAGTGCGTAGCTTCCAACAAGACTGCTGTTGACTATCTGATTGATGAGTGCAACTCGAACATTTCTGATGTTCCTACTGACAAATAATTAAACAATTATCGGGACGCCTCTGCTAACTTTGGCAGAGGTGTTCTTTTTGCTTTTGGGTATACAAAAACGGCGGAATCTGAATCCCGCCGTTTTAAGTTATTCAATTGTTTGTGATTACTTCTTCTTAACCAGAACAACTGCTACAACTGCAACAACCAGAACACCGCCGCAGATTCCAAGGATAAGCGGGAGCTTGGAGCTCTCCTCTTTTTCAGCCTCAGAGCTGTCAGAGCTCTTTACAGAGCTTGCAGCAGCCTTTGACTCTGCCTTGGACTCTTCCTCAGCACCAACTGTTGGAACAGCAGCATCAGTATCCTCTGCAACGCTTGAATCTCCGCCTTCAGCTTCAGCGGCAGCCGCAGCAGCCTCTGTTGAGCCGAATCCGTAAACCTTCTCAACTGTTTCGTTCTCATAACCCTCAATCTTGTCGGTAGGCAGACCGCTTACTGTAAATGTGAAGGTGATAGGATCAGCAGTAGTCCAGATCTTGTTGTCTACAGGAGGATCCATAAAGGAAGGCGGCTCAGAGCCCCAGCTGTTCTTGAACTTGATCATCTTCTGACCTTCGCCGTTCTCGATATCCTCAAGAATTTGCTCATGAACGCCGTCCTCGTTGAGTTCATTCTTACAGGTGTACTCAACACCGTCCATAACTACCTTTGTGATCTCAAATCTGGGTCCGAGATCTGCCTCTGTATCAGCGTAGGTATCAAAGTCAAGGTCTACCTCAACTCCGAAGAACCCAAGATCGTACTCGTAGTCGGGAAGGTAACCACTCATCTCAACTGTGTACTCACCGTTTCCTGTGATGTTTACGTCCTTGTGAGTGCAGTCGATAACGAATGACTCGGTCTCATCAAGGGCATCGAGTGAAAGCTCGTTTCTGTGATCCCACTGATCTCTTACCTGCCATACGATACCTGCATGACAGTAAACACCGTCAGCGTCAGGCTCGGGTACAGGGAACTCGGCGGCATCAGCAAATGCAGGCATAGCGCTGAAAGCTGCTATAGCTGCTGCGCTGAGAGCGCAAATACTTTTCTTCATAAACATGGAAAAGATCCTCCTTAAATAATCTTTAGCCTATTATATCACACTTTTTCGGATTTGTAAAGGTATCTAACAAAAAAACTTGCTGAAATATAAAAATATTGCAATAAAAAAGCTCCGATCTCCCGGAGCTTTCAAAATCATACCAGACTGTGCTTAACTCTGTCAGCGACCTCGGCTCTTTTAGCATCATTGAAACGGTCCAGTGTACCGACAAGATAGCCTGTGATCCTTCTTATCCTCTGGAACGGAACATCAGCAAAGTGATAACCTATCTCGACCTCTTCGCCGACCTCGCTCAGATCAATAGCTTCGATCCTCTTTTCAGGATAAAGCTTCTTAGCTCTGTCGATATATGCATCTATCTCAGCAGAGCTGAATTCGCCCTTGATAACATTTACCTTTACCATTTTTATACTCTCCTCTCCGAAATGTTTTCAACGTATTTTGTGGTTCTTAATTATAATAGCACAATATATTGTGTTTGTCAAGGGGCGAGTAACATTTTTTACACTCTTTACTTGATTTTATCACAAAAATGGTATATAATAGCTTTTCAGACAGGGCAATGTGCTCCTGCCGATAGAAAGGAAGCTAAAATGATAATAGACTTTCACGTTCATGCATTCAATCCGAAGATAGCTCAGCGTGCCATAGGTCAGCTTGCCGCAAACTGCGGAACTGAGCCTCTTACTGACGGCCTCATTGAAACCACTGTTCAGCGAATGAACGAATGGGGTGTAGATAAGGCGGTCCTGCTCTCAATTGCGACAAAACCCACTCAGCAGAGAGTTATAAATGACTGGGCAGCCGTTCAGGATAAGGAGCGCTTTATCCCGTTTATGGCTCTGCACCCAAAGGCAGAGGACTGGAGAGAGGAGCTTGACCATGCGCTTTCGCTCGGTCTAAAAGGCTTGAAGCTCCACCCCGATTATCAGCATTTCTATGCAGATGACCTGCGCTTTGACGAGTTTTACAGTACAATGACCGAAAAGGAAGTGCCTGTGCTTTTTCATTCGGGCTTTGACCCCGTGTCACCCGAAAAGGTACACTGTTCTCCCGACAGGGCATTGAAGCTTATAAAAAGACATCCGCACATGAAGATAATTCTTGCACACTGGGGCGGAAACTTTATGTATAATGAAGTGCTCGAAAAGCTGGCAGGGCTTGACGGCGAGGTGTATTTCGATACAGCCTTCGGAAGAGCCTGCCCCGATGATACGGCACTGAAAATAATCAATAAGCACGGCGCAGACAGGATACTTTTTGCAAGTGACTGTCCGTGGGATAATGCAGCGGAGATAAAAGAGAGAATACTCCGCCTGCCGATAAGTGATGACAAAAAGGAGCTTATCCTCGGCAAAAATGCCGGGAGACTGCTCGGTTTAGTGTAAAAAGAGGGATACTATGAGAGAGAAAAATGAGAGAGCACTTGTGCTCGCTGCAGCGGGAGTTCTTCTTGCGGCGGTGCTGACAGGCTGCTCAATGTTTAATGACAGAGACACACAGACAACTACGGCCTCAATGACGGCGTCTGCTACCCGAAGAACTGTTGTTACCACAAAAACAGCAGTTCGTGAGCTTACCCCCGATACCGATGATGAGGATTTTAACGGCTATACCACTACAACAACTGTAACAGGTCATCTTGATACAGATGTCAGCTTTGATGACGGCTATGATATGGATATCCGTGCCACAATGACTGCAAAGGCTGAATCCGAGCCCGAGACCACAACCACAACAAAAGCTTCGGAGACTAAAAAGACCACAACCACCACTACCGCATTTAAGAAAGATGCTCTCTATCAGCTTTCCGACACAAACAGCTATGACGGCTCAAAAACCTATAAGGTAACATCAGACACAACCTATCTGAATCTCAGATTCGGCCCTTCGAGAAATTATGATGTTCAGCTTAAAATTCCCGACGGCGAGACCGTTAAGGGCTACGGCCAGACTACTGATGCTTCCACAGGGGACAAGTGGGTGTATATCGACTACAACGGCACAAACGGCTGGGTAATGAAAAAGCTTCTCAAGGAGCAGTAAAAAGCCTGCTTCCGCCTTTTTCGGGGCGGAAGCTTTTGTTTTGACATTTCATAGAAGGCAAATCGGGAAAATGTGGTTGACTTATTCGGATAATCGTGGTATAATATAATGTAATTGTATTCAGCGGTTATGTTCCGCAGTCTGAGAGGTGTAGAGAAATGGCTGTAAGGGTCGGAATGGTGTCGCTTGGCTGTCCTAAGAATCAGGTAGATGCCGAGCATATGCTTTCGCTTGTGAAAAAAGACGGCTTTGAGCTCACTGCCGATGCAGCACTCGCAGATGTTGTTATAGTAAACACCTGCGGTTTTATTGAGAGCGCCAAGCAGGAGGCGATAGATACCATATTGGAGTTCTGCACTTTGAAGCAGGAGGGCAGGATAAAGGCTGTTATCGCAACGGGCTGTCTTGCTGAGCGCTACAGAGATGAAATGGCAAAGGAAATTCCCGAGCTTGATGCTGTAGTGGGGCTTGGCTCCAATGAAAAGATCTGCGACATAATCCGTGATATATGGATAGATAAAAAAATGGTCTGTTCCTACGGCGCAAAGACCGATCTTGATATAAGCGGCGGAAGAATTATATCGACAGAGCCGTTTTATGCATATATTAAGATAGCAGAGGGATGCAGCAATAACTGTACATACTGTGCTATTCCCGAAATAAGAGGAAAGTTCAGAAGCCGCCCTATCGAGGACATAGTCAAGGAGGCAGAGTGGCTTGCCGGGAACGGCGTTACAGAGCTTGTAGTCGTTGCACAGGATACAACACGCTACGGTGAGGACATCTACGGAAAGAGCGAGCTGCCGAAGCTTTTAAGAGAGCTCTGTAAGATAGAGGGCTTCAGGTGGATAAGAACTCTTTACTCCTATCCCGAAAGAATAACAGATGAGCTTCTTGAAACGATAGCCTCCGAGCCGAAGCTTGTGAAATATATGGATATTCCGCTGCAGCACTGCAGTAAGGAAGTGCTTAAAAGAATGCACCGCTACGGCGACAGGGAGCACCTTGAAAAGCTTATCTCGCATATCAGAGAAAAGATACCGAATGTTGTGCTGAGAACTACGCTTATAGCAGGCTTCCCGGGGGAGACCGAGGAGCAGTTCGAGGAGCTTTGTCGGTTCGTTCAGGACATGAAGTTTGAAAGGCTCGGCTGCTTTGCCTACTCTCAGGAAGAGGGCACTGCCGCAGCAGAGTTTGATGACCAGATAGATGAGGACATCAAGGAGCGCCGTGCTGAGATCGTTATGGAAACGCAGATGCGGATTTCTGACGAGTTCAATCAGCAGTGTATTGGCAGAACCTTTGAGGTTGTCTGCGAGGGCTTTGACCGCTATGCCGAGTGCTATTACGGCAGAACGGCTATGGATGCTCCCGAAATTGACGGCAAGGTGTTCTTTACAAGTGAAGAAAAGCTTGGAGTCGGACAGTATGTTAATGTCCTGACTGATGATACACTTGACTACGATCTGATAGGCTCAGTCGCAGAGAAAGGGGAATAATATGAATCTTCCAAATAAACTGACAGTCCTCAGAGTTGTACTTATACCTATATTTCTGGTGTTCGTACTTCTCTTTGAGATACCAAACCACATGATATGGGCGCTGATAGTTTTTGCGGCTGCATCAATTACCGATATGCTTGACGGAAAGATAGCAAGAAGCCAGAACTTAGTTACCACCTTCGGAAAGTTTCTGGACCCTCTTGCGGATAAGCTGCTTGTAATGTCAGCTATTATAGTTTTCTCCTTCGAGAGATGGATAGACCCGATAGCAGTCATCATTATTCTGTCCCGTGAGTTCATGGTAACCGGACTCAGACTTGTGGTTGCAGGCGAGGGCATAGTAGTTTCGGCAGGTATATGGGGCAAGTGCAAGACCGCCTTTACAATGGTGGCACTTGTAGTTATTATGTTCCTCCAGATCCTTTATCCTGACAGCAAGGGAAGCCCTGACCTTAACTGGCATTCGACACTTTTCCTCGTAAATGAGGCTCTTATATGGGTTTCTGTAATACTTACTGTTATTTCAGGCGGAATTTATCTTAAAGCTTATTGGAAGTATATTGATTCCAGCAAGTAATGCAATTTTAGTTTCGGTGATGATATGAATTTTATCAAAGGCTTAAAGCATGACATTCAGACAATAAGAGAGCGCGACCCTGCTGCGGGAAGTGTCCTTGAGATACTGACCTATGCAGGACTTCATGCGGTGGCATTCTACAGGGTGGCTCACTGGTTCTATCTGAAAGACCATAAAATAATCGCAAGATTCATTTCTCAGATAGCAAGAGGTCTCACTGGTATAGAGATACACCCGGGCGCAAAAATTGGCAAAGGGCTTCTTATTGACCACGGTATGGGAGTTGTGATCGGTGAGACTGCCGAGATAGGCGACTACTGTCTGCTTTATCAGGGCTGTACCCTCGGAGGTACGGGTAAGGATCACGGAAAGCGTCACCCTACACTTGGAAACAATGTAATGGTCGGCTGCGGAGCAAAGGTTTTAGGACCCTTCACAGTGGGCGACAATGCGAAGATAGCCGCAAATGCGGTGGTTCTCTCGCCTGTGCCTGCAAACTCTACTGCGGTGGGCGTTCCTGCTAAGATAGTAAAGCAAAACGGCAAGCGCACCCTTGACCTCGATCAGGTACACATTCCTGACCCGATGTTTCAGGAGATATGCCGTCACCGTATGCAGATAAGTGAGCTTGAAAGCAAGATAGCAAAGCTCGAAGCCGAGCTCAAAGCTAAAGAACAGGAGAATACAAAATGATACTTTATAATACACTTTCGCACAAAAAAGAAGAGTTTATCCCCAGAGAAGAGGGAAAGGTCGGAATGTATACCTGCGGGCCGACCGTTTATCATTTTGCGCATATAGGCAACCTCAGAACATATATCATGGAGGATATCCTCGAAAAATATATGAGGTACACAGGTCTTGACGTAAAGCGTGTTATGAACATCACAGATGTCGGACACCTTACCTCTGACGGTGATACGGGTGATGACAAGATGCTCAAGGGCGCAAAGCGTGAGCACAAAACTGTTATGGAGATTGCAAAGTTCTATACCGATGCGTTTTTCTCCGACTGCGAAAAGCTGAACATCAAAAAGGCAGATGTAGTTGTTCCTGCTACCACCTATATTGATGAATTTATCAAGGTAACTCAGTCCCTTATTGAGAAGGGCTTTGCCTATGAGGCAGGCGGAAACATCTATTTTGATACCTCAAAGATAGATAACTATAACGTGTTCCACAACTTCACAGAGGACGACCTTGAAGTAGGCGTCCGTGAGGGTGTTGAGGAGGATACAAACAAGCGTAATAAAGCAGACTTCGTTCTGTGGTTTACAAAGTCGAAGTTTGACGATCAGGAGCTCAAATGGGAGTCTCCCTGGGGCATAGGATATCCGGGCTGGCATATCGAGTGCTCCTGCATAAGCATGAAAAACCTCGGTGAGTACCTTGATATTCACTGCGGCGGAGTTGACAACATCTTCCCGCACCATACCAATGAGATAGCTCAGTCAGAGGCCTACCTCGGACATAAATGGTGCAATTACTGGTTTCATGTACATCACCTGAATACCTCAAGCGGAAAAATGTCAAAATCCAAGGGCGAGTTCCTGACAGTATCGCTCCTTGAAGAAAAGGGATATGACCCGATAGTCTACAGATTTTTCTGCCTGCAGTCTCACTACAGAAAGGGCCTCGTGTTCACTTGGGAGAATCTTGACAACGCAAAGACCGCTTATGAGAAGCTTGTCGCAAGGATAGCGTCTGTCCTTAAAGACAAGAAGGCAGGAGATAACTCTGCCGAGAAGACAGCTGAGTTCAAAGCACGCTTTGACAGTGCCCTCGGCAATGACATCAACACTGCCGACGGTCTGACCGTTATCTATGACCTTCTCAGGTCAGACCTTGACTGGTCAGCCAAGAAGGAGCTTATTTCTGCATTCGATACAGTTTTCAGTCTTGACCTTATCCCTCATGCAGAGGCTAAGCTCAAAGAGAGCGAGAATGCAGATTCTGACATTCCCGATGAGGTAAAGGCTCTCGTAGAGGAGAGAACAGCAGCCAGAAAGGCTAAGGATTTTGCAAAGGCAGATGAGCTCAGGGATAAGATCGCAGCTCTCGGCTACACCGTTAAGGAGACCCGTGAGGGCACGGTAGTAAGCAAAGCATAATAAAACTCAGCAGACAGCACCCGACTTCGGGAATATAAGCTGTGTGCAGGGGAGGTAATATGAAAAACAACAGGGCAGAATATATTCCTTTAAGGAAAAAAGGCTTTAAGACCTATTTTCAGTTTTCGCTGATAGCAATGTGCTTCGTGATAGTGTTTGCATTGTTTTATGCCTGCGCAGGCAGAAAGCCTAAAATAGACTTTTCTGATGCAAAGGTAATTCAGATGGACCTTCCGTCAGATGACACCCCCGTGGTTGTCTTCGAGACTGACAAGGGCACGTTCAAGGCAGTGCTTTTCCCCGATGAAGCACCGAAGTACTACGACTTCTTCAAGGGGCTTGTCGAGGACGGCTACTACGACGGCACCTATGTGAATATGGTGCAGGACGGAGTATTCTTCATAGGCGGAACTAAGCAGGCAGACGGTCAGACAACCTCTGATACCGATACTACAGAGCTTGACGCAGAGCTTTCCAAAAACCTCTGGCCGATAAAGGGAGCGCTTTGTGCGTATACATACGATAAAAAATCCTTTATGTCATCAAGCAAGGTTTCAAATTCGTATCTTCTGTTTGTTGATGACTATCAGCTCACCGAGGAGGAGCAGAAGGAATTTGACGAAATGACAGTCAGCAACGAAGTTCCTGATGATATAACCGATGCGTTTTCAAATTACGGCGGAGTGCTGAACTTCTCACAGCAGTATACAATATTCGGTCAGATATATGACGGAATGGACGTATACGATGAGATATGTGCAATGGACGTAACCGATTCGGAAACACTCAGACCCTCCGAGAATATTCAGTTTACAAAGGTTTACCTTTCAACCTACGGCGAGAATAAGAATGACAGCTTCTTCGAGACGCAGGAGAGCACCTCGGCTGAGGATACATCATCACAGACTGAAAGTAAATAGTTATACCGCACTTTCCGATCTTTTTAGTCGGGAAGTGCCTTTTTATGGATTTGACATTACGGGGAATATGTGCTATAATATATTGAATGTATTTATGCTCATGAAGGGAGTGTTGTCTCATGGCTGCAGTAAAGACTGTCGGTATCTGTTATTGCGGATTGGCTGCTGAATATCAGGACGAGCTGTGCAACAGTCTGATTAACTTTGCACGCAATGCAGGAAATATCAGACTTGTGTATTTTACCTGCTTTACGGAAAGCTTTACAGGCTCAGCGCATGATGTCGGCGAGTTCAGAGTGTTTGATCTTATCAACTGGGATAAGCTCGACGGCATAATAATAATGGGACAGAGCATTCCCGACCGCAATAAAATAACCGAGATAGCAAATCAGGCAAAGGCTCATAATGTGCCTTGTGTTTGTCTTGACTGGGAGACAGATGCCTGCCCGTATATAATGTATCACTGCGGAGATACCGTATATAAAATTACAGACCACCTTATAAAAGTACACGGCTGCAAAAAGATAAATTATGTTACAGCTATAAAGGGCGACCCCGTTTCCGATGAACGTGAGGACGGCTTTATGAGAGCTCTCCGAGATAACGGCATTGAGCCCGAAGAGGACAGGGTAGCTGTCGGCTGGTGGTGGACTCATGCCCCGAGAGAGGCTGTTGACAAGTGGCTTTCTGATGGTATGAAGATAGATGCTATAGTCTGCGCAAATGATGTTATGGCTATATCAGTAATGAGAGAGCTTTCCAAAAAGGGCAAGCGTGTCCCCGAGGATATAAAGGTTACAGGCGTTGACTGGCTTATGGAGGGTCAGATGATAACCCCGCAGCTTACAACTGCCGATTTTGACCGCAATATAGATGCGGCTATCGCCTTTGAGATGCTCTTCGGCGAGATAGTTGGAAACGTCAACCTTGAGCCTAACCTCTCGTTCAGCGAGAGCTGCGGCTGTCCTAAGGCGCATAAGCTTAATACCAATGAAAGCATAAGAAGGCTTAATGAATATAATGACAGGCTTCTGGCAGAAAACAGAAAGAACTACGAGCTTGAATCGAAGATAATTGAACAGCCCGACTGGCAGAGAGCCCTTGAAATGATTCAGAAGGACAGCTCCGAGCAGTGGGTTAAAAAGCTTTGGCTCTGTGTGAACAGTGATCTTATCAGAACAACCATAGATGATATAGATAAGCCCGATTTCGGTTACACTACCCCTGACGGCTATGCCGATGCTCAGATGGTAATAGCTCACAAAAATATGAATGAGATGACCTATGGCATGACCTTCCCGACATCGGAGCTCATTCCCGATTTCGATAATGAGATCGAGTACTGCAAGGCTCTTCTTGTGTTTCCTCTGCACGTCAATGATTCGTCGCTTGGCTATTGTGTAAGGGAAATATCCGAGTTTTCAGAGCTTGAAAAATGGTATCTGTATTCACGTTCGGTATCAAATGCACTTATGATAGTAAGGCAGGAGAACGACCTCACGCTGTCAAACAGAATGCTTGAGGAAATGTACAACCGTGACTCCATGACAAAGCTTTACAACAGACGAGGCTTCTTCAAAAACCTTGCTAAGATGTTTGAAGACCCTAAGGGTAAGCTTTTTATAGTCATATCTGTAGACCTTGACGGTCTGAAATATATAAATGACAATTTCGGACACCTTGAGGGAGACAGCGCTCTTATAGCGATCTCGGATTTCCTGTCTCAGCTATGCGGAGATAAGCTTGTATGTGCAAGATTCGGCGGAGATGAGTTCGTAGCGGCAGGCTTTGCAGGCGAGGGCGAGGGCGCTCAGCTTGAGATCGATTTCCAGAAGAAGATAGATGAATATAACGCTGTATCGAAAAAGCCTTATAAAATATCGGCAAGCACGGGCAGAATAGAGAAGCCCTTTACAGGTGATGCTAACTTTGACAATATGGTTATGCTTGCAGATGAGACGATGTACCGTTCAAAGGCGGATAAGAAATCTACGCTTTTCAGAGGTCAGCCCAGAAACAACTGACCCTCGAATATATCCGTAAGCTTACGGAGAAGGGAAGAATGAAAATGATCCTAAAGAAGATAACTGCTGTACTGGCAGCTGCGGCGCTCGCTGTGTGCATGAGCGTGACGGCCTTTGCTGATGCAGTCTATGATGACGGACAGGGCTATACTGACCCTGCTGCAGATCAGGGCGGCTACGTTGACCCCTCGCAGCAGTATACCGACCCGAATGCTCCTGTAGAAGACCCGACTCAGCAGCAGACACAGCAGACAGAAACCTTGCAGACTGATGCGGTACCCACTGAAACTCAGGCGCCTGTTGTGACAGATGCACCCACTCAGGTAGTTACAGAAGCACCCACTCTCACGCAGACAACCTATACACCGCCCGAGCCGACCTCGGCTCCTGCAACGGTAAAGCTCAAGGTCAGCGATGTTAAGGATAAGAAGTTCACAGTAGATATCCTTGTTGAAAGCCCGAAGAAGATCGCTAATGCTCAGTTTGCAATTGAGTACGATCAGAACGCTCTCAGGTATGAGAGCTGTCAGCACAATGACGAGGCCGGCGGAATGGCAGTTGAGAACTCCTTTGACGGAAAGTTTGTCTACAATTATGTAAACCCTGACGGTACAGCATACGAGGGCTCGTTCTGCACAGTTACTTTCTCGGTTCAGGACGAGAAGATGACCTCATCTGCACTTCACCTTACGGTAAACGATCTGAGTGATGAAAATGCAGTGACTATCTCCTGTCAGACAGAAAGTGCCATAGTCAAGTACGAGGGTGCTCCCGATTCAGAGACTGATGATGATTCAGACTACAGAGAGGTAAAGCTTCTTCTCTCGAAGAGCCCGTACACTCCGAAGGATATGATAGCAGACGGCGACATCTTCGAGGTAGATATTGACAACGGCGAAATACTGACATACGCAGACGGAAAGTTTACAGCCCTCAAAGCAGGCAGCGCCAAGGTGATTATCGAGTACGCAGACGGCTCGGTTGCAAAGCTTTTGGTAGTTATTGAGGACGACAGCTCTTCATCGGCTGCCGAGACTACCACAGTAACAACAGCCGCACCTGCTGCACGTAATGAGGAGAAAAAGTCAAACAGCCTTATGTTTATTCTCATTGGTGCTGTAGTAGTTATAGGGATCGGCATTGTAGCTGCTGAATACTTCCTTATCATGAAGCGCAGAGACCCGAATGATGATGAGTATGATGAATACCCCGAGGAAGACAACGCTCAGACAAACGTTGTAAGAGACGATTACGTCGATGACGATAAGTACTATGATGATGACGAGTACTACGATGATGGCTATGACGATCAGCCTGCTCCCGATGCTCCTGCTGATAACGGCTTTGAGCAGAACAGCGCAGATGATGATGAATAAAGCGCATAATAAAGCCCCGAAGATTTCTTCGGGGCTTTAACTGTGTATCATTTGCGGTTTTTCTTGTAGATGATCTTCAGACCCTTTAAGAGCAGATCGTCATCGAGGATAATATCCTGTCTCTTGCACAGCGGAAGCACCGTAGATGCAAGACCGCCTGTAGCTATAACAGTACACTTCTGTCCGAGCTCTTCTTCGATCCTCTCTATCATACCGTCAATAGCGCAGGCATTAGAGTAGAGCAGTCCGTTTCTTACGCTGTCAACAGTGTTAGTGCCGATGATCTTCTTAGGCTTGTCAAACGAAACATTCTGAAGCTGTGCCGCCTTTGTAACCAGAGCCTCTGCCGATGTCCTGAGGCCTGTCATGATCGTACAGCCAAGGTGCCTCTTCTGCTCATCAATAAGCGAAAGCGTAGTAGCAGTTCCCATGTCGATAATTATCATAGGCGCCTTGTACTCATTTATACCTGCCACAGCATCAACAACGAGGTCGCTTCCTAGCTGAGCAGGATTGTCAATAAGAATACTGAGCCCTGTCTTTATTCCGGGGCCTACAGTCATTACCTCAGAGCCGATATACTTGTTCACAGCAGTTTTAACAGTGTTTGTAAGATCTGGAACAACAGATGAGATTATAGCACCGTCAATATCCTTTATGTCAACTCCATGTATCTCAAGTGCAGTCCTCAGATGAGCCGCATATTCAAGATCAGTTGCCTTGTGATTTGTAGATATGCGCTCACGGAATAGTATTTCCTCTCCATCAATACAGCCGAGCACAATGTTTGTATTTCCGATATCAATTGCAAGAAGCATTTTATTACCTCCTTATAATATATCCCCCGCCGTAAGACGAGGGATATTTTTTGTACACTTATGCGTGTGCCTTGCTGGGCGCAAGGTTGATTATACGAATAACTGCCGAGATAAGCACGATAGCAACACCAAGCTCAACTAAGAAGTTAGTTCCTACAAAGCCTACGATGTAGTAGGTGAACACATTCTTAAAGCCTGCAGCCTCGCCCCATGCCTTGATGGTGTCGAGGAAGAAAGCGGTGCAGCCTATCAGGAAAACGCCTGTGTTCACTACAGGAGCAGCTATAGCCGCTGCGATCGAAGCTACAGTACCGTTAAACTTGGAAACAAGCTTGTAAACAAGTGCTGCTGCTATTCCGCAGAGTGTTCCCTTTGCAATGCAGAGCACAACTGTAAGCGGAACATTGATAGCAAAGAATGCAGACGCATCAAACAGTGTCATGCAGCCGAATACAAAGCCGAGCCAGCCGCCTGCCTTCCAACCGTAGAGCGCTCCTCCGACAACGATAGGTGTCAGTGCAAGAGTGATCGTGAACGGACCGAACTTGATGTTCATCGAGACGATCGAAAGTACAACTACAAGTGCTGTCATCAGACCTACCCCGACGATGGTTTTGGTGTTTTTCATATTTAATTCCTCCTTGTTACTGTTCTCCCATCAGGGGGAGATACAATACAAACCTGCGGAGACGTATTTCTCCGCCAGACATATTATAGCATATCCGCCCATACATTTCAAGTGAATATTTGATTAATTTTCAGTTACACTTTGGTGTATAATTATACAGCTTTCTGCATAGCTTTGTCATTTTTTCTTTGTACCCGAGGAAAACCCTCCGAATATTCCCGACACCAATGACAGTATCAGCTTTGTAGTGATACTGAGTTCACTCATAGCAAAGCTGAGTATCGTACCTGCAAACATCAGCACTATAAAGCACCCCAGTCCGCACATAAGCCCGAGGGCAATACTGCTCTTTTTCTCAACACAAGCGCCTATCATTCCCACCGTGTAGGAGCACCCGCATATAAACAGTATCGACAGCGCCGACATGATCAGTCCGCCTGCGTCAAACTTCGACAGCAGCCACCCGAACACAAACACCGAAACAGCCACTCCGAAAAGCCCTGTTACTAAAGCGCTCACAGCCTGCCCGTACCTGAGTGAGCCTTTGTCCTTTCTGTATCTCATAGTATCTCTCCGTTCGTTTTTATTCTATTATATGTGAATAATCTCAGTCTGATTACAATAGAATAGAGTATAGGCAAAACCGCACAACCACCGGCTAACGCCTTTGCACGTCATAAACTTGCATATTTTCCGTCATATCACACAAAGTTTCCTAGCCGGGCGCCAGCCCGCCGTCGTCAACTTTATGCACTCTGACGAAAAATCTGACGGCGTTTCTGACGCACAATGATTGTGCGGTGTTGCCTATAATGAAAAAACGGAGGACACTATGAAACGAACAATTATAGCACTTATCCTGACAGCCATGATGACAGCCTGCGGACAGACGGGAAGTCCCGTCTCGGAGAGGAGGAGCGTGCCCCTTGCGAAAAGCTCTCCCGTTCCTGTTACAGAAAGTACAGAGAGTGCAGAGAGCGCAGAGCCTGCTGCGCAGGGGGCGGACAAGCCTGTAAAGGCGGTCTGGCTGTCCTACATTGATCTTGCACCTCTGCTCACAGGTACGGAGAATGAGTTCACAGCTGGCTTTGAAGAGGTCTGCCGAAACTGTAAGGAGCTGGGGCTTAACACGCTTTATGTCCATGTGCGCCCCTTTGGCGATGCTCTCTACCGTTCCAAGCTCTTTCCACCCTCGGAATATGTTCCGAAGGACGATGACGGAAATATCCTCTTTGACCCCCTGAAGATAATGACCGAGACCGCCCACAGCTATGAGCTTTCCATACACGCATGGATAAATCCGCTGAGACTGCAGTCGGAAGACACTCTTTCCTCATATTCTGACTGCTATCAGACCGTTAAGTGGTACGAAAGCGGCGAGGGTCAGGTCAATTTCGTCGAGGGGGACGCTCACCTCTGGCTTGACCCCTCACACAGCGAGGTGCGTAAGCTTATCGCCGAGGGTGCTTCTGAAATTTGCGAAAATTACGATGTAGACGGCATACATTACGATGACTACTTCTATCCCACAACCGACGCAGACTTTGATGCCGAGTGCTTTTCGGTTCAGGACAGCTATTCAGACCTTGCGCAGTACAGACTTGACTGCGTTTCTCAAATGTGTGCCGAGATATACAGCGCAGTCAAGTCGGTGGACGAGAATATCGAGGTTGGCATTTCACCTCAGGGCAATATCGAGAACAACTATCAATTCCTTTATGCAGACGTTGAACGCTGGCTCACCGAGGACGGCTACTGCGACTGCATGATACCTCAGATATACTACGGCTATGACAACACCGTGAAGCCCTACCTTGATACTCTGAACACATGGAGAGAAATTGATAAGGACAAAAAGCTCGTGATAGGTCTTGCAGTCTATAAAATAGGCTCCGAGGACGAGTTCACAGACACAGCAGGCATTATCTCCCGTCAGGCGGAGGACGCCCTGAATGCCGGCTGTCAGGGCTATGCACTGTATAATTATATCAGCCTGTTTGAGGACAGTGACAGAATGTCGGAAGAGAGGTCTTGCATTTTGTCAGATAGTGTGGTATAATATCTGTGTATGACAAAATTACACCGAAAGGTCGTGTGGATATTGGCTAAGCTGAAAGTTGCCGTTGTCTTCGGAGGAAGATCAAACGAGCATGAAATATCGCTTATATCGGCATCACATATCATAAGCTCCATACCGAAGGATAAGTACGATATTGTGATGGTGGGAATAACTAAAAAGGGTCACTGGTTCAGGTTTATGGGCGACCCTGATATGATAAAGGACGGCTCATGGGAGACCTATCCCGACAACCTGCCCTGTATCATCAGCCCCGACCCGATACATAAGGGACTCCTGACCTTTGACGGAGACGATGTGAACAAGGTAAAGCTTGATGTGGTTTTTCCTGTTATTCACGGCAAAAACGGTGAGGACGGCACTATTCAGGGTCTTCTTGATCTGGCGGAGATCCCTTATGTCGGCTGCAGTCTTATTGCCTCAGCCTGCTGTATGGATAAGAGCGTTACACACACTATCCTTGAGCAGAACGGCATAAATACCGCAAAGTGGGTGACTGTGCTTCTCTCGGACAGCCACAGGCTTGATGAAAAATGTGCCGAGTGCGAGCAAAAGCTTGGCTATCCTATGTATGTAAAGCCTGCGAACTGCGGCTCTTCGGTTGGAATTTCAAGAGTAACAAATGCAGATGAGCTCAGAAAGGGCATAAACCTTGCCTTTGCACATGACCGCATAGTTGTTATTGAGGCTGAGATTAAGGGTAAGGAGATAGAGTGCGCAGTTATGGGCAACAGCGAGCCGTTCGCTTCCTGCGTGGGAGAAATTGCCGCTGCAAGCGAGTTCTATGACTATGACGCAAAATACAACAATGCCGACTCCAAGACCTATATCCCTGCAAGAATACCCGATGACAAGGCAGAGCTTATCCGTGAAACTGCCGTAAAGGGCTATAAGGCTCTTGGCTGCTGCGGTCTTGCAAGAGTTGATTTCTTCCTCACAGACGACGGCGAAGTCATACTCAACGAGATAAACACAATGCCCGGACACACTCCTATCAGTATGTATCCGAAGCTTATGGAGCATGATGGTATCAGCTTTGAGGAGCAGGAGGACAGACTTATAAAGCTTGCCCTTGACAGAGCGGGGGTCGATTATGAATAATTCGCCAATAGGTGTGTTCGACTCGGGAGTGGGAGGTCTCTCCTGCGTTGAGGAGCTGATAAGGCTTCTTCCTAATGAGGACATAGTCTATCTCGGAGATACGGCAAGAGTGCCCTACGGTACAAGAAGCCGTGATACTATAATCAGCTATGCAAGAGAGGATATAGCTTTCCTTAAAAAGCATAATGTAAAAATGATACTGGTAGCCTGCGGAACAGTATCCTCGGTGCTCGATTCTGTGCGTGATGAGTGCGGAGATATCCCTGTCAGCGGAGTGGTTATCCCTGCCGCCGAGGCTGCCTATAAGGCTACACAGAACAAGAAGATAGGTGTAATTGCAACGGGTGCTTCAATAAGCAGCGGCTCTTATGACAGGAGCTTAAAAGCGATAGATGAGAGCGTAAGCGTTATCGGCAAGGCTTGCCCTATGCTTGTGCCGCTTGCCGAAAACGGCTACACAGCTCCCGACTGTCCGCCTGCAAGGTTTTTCACTGAGGAATATCTCAGCCCTGTAAAGGAGCTCGGGGTAGATACCCTGATACTTGGCTGTACGCATTTTCCGCATTTCTCTGAGGTCATTTCCGAGTATATGGGCAGTGATGTTGCCCTCATATCAGCGAGTGCAGAGCTTGCGAAGAAAGCCTCGGAAAGTCTGAACGCAAGCGCTCAGAGAACTGACAGAAGGGAAGAGGGCAGAATAAGCCTTTACTGTACCGACAGTGAAACTCTCTTCGCTGACAATGTACGCAAGTTTCTGGGAAGAGACATAAACGCACAGATTCTAAAATGCAAATTGGTTTAGAGCAAAGAAACAGAGGTTATAAAATGAAAGAGGACGTATCGATCAGACTGCTGAGTAAGCAGATAGACGGTCAGGACTGTGAGGAGACCGAGCTTTTGTCTATGGGAACTCTGGAAATGACCGAAAGAGGTTATATAATTTCCTATGAGGAGACCGAGGCTACAGGCTTTGACGGAAGCACAACCTCTCTCGAATTTACTGACGGAAATAAGGTAGTGATGAACCGTCGGGGCAAGGTGGTTTCCGACCTTGTGGTAGAAATGGGCACTAAGCACCACTGTGCCTACGGTACACCCTACGGTGAGTTCATGGTGGGAGTAAACGCTACAAAGGTGAGCTCCACAGTTGACAGAAACGGCGGAACGCTCATGTTTCACTATGTTATAGATGTAAACTCCAGCTATGTAGGTGACTTTGAGGTCAGCGTTGAGGTCAAGCCCTCAAACGGTAGCTCTTCGGGGATAGTAAGCTGATAATGGCAGGGAAAACCTCTCCTTTTCGGGAGAGGATTTTTTTGTCGTGACCGCACTTGACAAAAACCTATATCTTGTGGTATGATAAATAAGTATGCGGAAATCTTGTATTAAAGGAGATAGCTATGGCTAAGAAGAATGATTACGGCAACGAATCAATGAAGCTCCTCAAGGATGAGGAGCGTGTAAGGTTAAGACCTTCGGTTATATTCGGCTCTGACGGTCTCGACGGCTGTAAGCACGCAGTGTTCGAGATTCTCTCAAACTCTATCGACGAGGCACGAGAGGGCTACGGAGATAAGATAGTAGTCACACGCTACAATGACCTGTCAATTGAGGTAGAGGACTTCGGAAGAGGCTGTCCGGTAGACTATAATAAGAATGAGAAAAGATATAACTGGGAGATCGTTTACTGCGAGCTCTACGGCGGAAGCAAGTACGATAATAACTCAGGCAACAACTATGAGTATTCGCTCGGTCTGAACGGTCTGGGTGCCTGTGCAACGCAGTATGCCTCTGAGTATATGGACGTTGAGATATACAGAGACAAGCAGAAGTTCAACCTTCACTTTGAAAAGGGAAAGAACATCGGCGGACTAAAAACCGAGGACACCACACGCAAAAAGACGGGTACACGCACACGCTGGAAGCCCGACCTTGAGGTGTTCACAGATATAAATATTGAGCCCGAGTACTATGAGGAGACACTCAAAAAGCAGGCGGTTGTAAACCCGAATGTCACTTTTGTGCTGAGACTTCAGAGAGAAAACGGTTCGTTTGAGGAGAAAACATATTACTATGAAAACGGCATTGCCGACTATGTCCGTGAGATAGCAGGGGAGAAGACCCTGACCTCAGTTCAGTATTTTGCAGGCGACAGAAAAGGCCGTGACCGTGCTGACCTTGATGAGTACAAGGTAAAGCTCTCGGTAGCATTTACGTTTTCAAATCAGGTGGATCATATTGAGTATTTCCATAACTCCAGCCCGCTGGAGCACGGAGGCTCTCCCGATGATGCGGTAAAGAGCGCCTTTACCTCGCAGATAAATGCGTATCTGAAAAATAACGGAAAGTATCTTAAAAACGAAAAGACCATTTCATTTCAGGATATTCAGGACTGCTTAGTGCTGGTGTCAAATTCGTTCTCGACACTCACATCTTACGAGAACCAGACCAAGAAGTCTATCACAAACAAGTTTATCAAGGAGTGCATGACAGAGTTCTTAAAGCATAACCTTGAGGTTTACTTCATAGAAAACCCCGACGAGGCTGTAAAGATAGCCGAGCAGGTGCTTGTCAACAAGAGAAGCCGTGAGCGTGCCGAGAAGGCAAGAGTAGACATCAAGAAAAAGCTCGCAGGCACTATCGACCTCTCAAATCAGGTGCAGAAGTTTATCGACTGCCGTACTAAAGACCTCTCAAAGAGAGAGCTTTACATCGTGGAGGGTGACTCAGCGCTCGGTTCTGTAAAAATGGCAAGAAATGCAGAGTTTCAGGCTGTTATCCCTGTAAGAGGAAAGATACTCAACTGTCTTAAAGCAGACTATGACAAGATATTCAAAAACGAGATTATTACCGACCTTATAAAAGTTCTCGGCTGCGGAGTTGAGGTCAAAACAGGAAAGAACAAGGAAATATCCCTTTTTGACATCAATAACCTCAAATGGAACAAGATAATTATCTGTACCGATGCCGATGTTGACGGCTTCCACATCAGAACACTGATACTGACTATGCTCTACAGGCTGACACCTACTCTTATCAAGGAGGGATACGTCTATATCGCAGAGTCGCCCCTGTTTGAGATAACCACCTCTGACGGCAAAAAGTACTTTGCCTATGATGAGAGCGAAAAGACAAAGATACTCAAAATGATCGAGGGCAAAAAGTTCGATATTCAGCGTTCAAAAGGACTTGGTGAGAACGAGGCTGACATGATGAGCCTTACCACTATGGACCCCGAGACAAGACGTCTTATAAAAATACACCCCGATGACATTGAGCAGACCCAGTGGATGTTCGATATGCTCCTCGGAGATGACCTGCAGGGCAGAAAGGAATTTATCACAAATAACGGTGTAGATTACCTTGACCTTGCAGATATATCGTAGTGTATCACAGAGAAAAATATAAGAGGAAAGAAAGTAAATGGCAAGAAAAAAGACAGAACCAAAGCTTCCTGCAAAGAAAAAGTCTGATGCCTACATTGAGGGCGCAGGTCTTGTGCAGGACGAGAGTATAACCCTCTCGCTGGAAAAAAACTATATGCCCTACGCTATGAGCGTGCTTGTGTCAAGAGCCTTCCCCGAGATAGACGGCTTCAAGCCCTCTCACAGAAAGCTTCTCTACACCATGTATAAAATGGGGCTTCTGAACGGCAAACTCACGAAGTCTGCTAATATCGTAGGCTCAACTATGAGGCTTAACCCTCACGGTGATGCCGCAATTTATGAAACTATGGTCAGGCTCTCACAGGGCAATGAGGCTCTTCTTCACCCCTATGTAATGAGCAAGGGTAACTTCGGTAAAGCGTATTCCCGTGATATGGCTTATGCTGCTGCCCGTTACACCGAGGCAAAGCTCATGCCGATCTGTAACGAACTTTTCGGAGATATAGACAAGGATACTGTAGATTTTGTCCCGAACTACGATAACACCACCACAGAGCCGACTCTCCTGCCTGTAAGGTTTCCTTCGATACTGGTGAACTCAAATGTCGGTATCGGAGTTTCAATGGCATCATCGGTGTGCTCATTCAATCTGACCGAGATATGCGAATCAACTATAGGTCTTATGAAAAACAAGGACTTCAACCTCCTTGAAACCCTCAAAGGCCCCGACTTCCCGGGCGGTGCATCGCTTCTCTATGATGAGGAGGAGCTTGACAAGATATACCGCACAGGAAAGGGCTCTGTAAAGCTCAGGGCAAAATACCAGTTTGACAAGGCATCAAGAACTCTGGAGATAACCGAGATTCCTGCCACCACAACAGTTGAAGCTATCATCGAAAAGATCATAGGACTTGTAAAGGCAAACAAGATCAAGGAAATATCCTACCTTCGTGACGAGACCGACATTAACGGTCTGAAGATAGGTATAGATGTCAAAAAGGGCGTTGACCCTGACAAGCTTATGCAGAAGCTTTATAAGCTTACACCGCTTCAGGACGCATATTCGTGCAATTTCTATATCCTGGTCGGCGGATACCCGAAAATCATGGGTGTTTACGAGATACTTGACGAGTGGATAAAGTTCCGTATGGAGTGTGTCCGCAGACGTACAGCGAACGAACTCCGCCAGAAAAAGGATAAGCTTCACCTCTTAAAGGGTCTCGGAAAAATACTTCTCGACATTGACAAGGCTATCAGGATAATCCGTGAGACTGATGAGGAATCCGAGGTAGTACCGAACCTTATGATAGGCTTCGGAATAGATGAGATACAGGCCGAGTATGTTGCCGAGATAAAGCTTCGTCACCTCAACCGTGAGTATATCTTAAAGCGTACCGCCGAGACCGACAAGCTCGAAAAAGATATTGCAGAGCTTGAAGAGATACTCGGCTCTGACCGTAAGATCAAGAACATCATTGTAAACGAGCTTAAAGACATAATCAAGAAGTACGGTCAGCCAAGGCGCACACAGTTCTTCTACAAGACCGATATTGAAGAGGTCAGCATTGAGGAAGAGGTGCCCGATTATCAGTGCAAGTTCATTCTCTCTGACAGCGGCTATTTCAAAAAGTGTACACCGCAGTCGCTCAGAATGGCGAGCGACCAGAAGTTTAAGGAGGGCGACTTCCAGAGTCAGGAGATCGACGCTTCAAACAAGTATGAGCTCCTGTTCTTTACGAACTCAGCGACAGTATACAAAACAAAAGCGTCCGCTTTTTCGGACACTAAAGCCAGCGCTCTCGGAGACTATATTCCTGCCGTTCTCTCCTTTGATGAGGGCGAGGCTGTGCAGTTCATGGTTGCAACTACGGATTATTCGGGATATATTCTTTTCTGCTTTGAGAACGGAAAGGTCGCAAAGGTACCGCTTTCGGCTTATGAGACCAAGACCAATAGAAAGAAGCTTGCCAATGCCTACAGTGCAAAGAGCAAGCTGGTAGCTATGTTCCATGTTCCCGAGAATGCAAATATCATGCTCCGCACCACAAACGGCAGAGCAATGATCTTCAATACAGCGCTTCTTCTCCCGAAGGCAGCAAGGGACACCATAGGTGTTCAGTGCATGACCTGCAAGGCAAAGAGCGTAGTAGACCGTGCATTCATCGTTACTGATGAGCAGGCAGAGGAGCTCAAAAAGTACAAGAGCAAAACTATCCCTGTAGCAGGCAGCTTTGCAAAGGACATCGAAGACCCCGACCAACTGTCTTTTTAGCTTTCAGGTAATAGGTAATAGGGAATAGGGAATAGGTATGGTGTCGCCTTCGGCGATGATTTAAAATGGGGCTTTGCCCCATACCCATAGGTGATAGGTAAAAGTTAAGGCTCCGATTTTTTTCGGAGCCTTTTGCTTTTCTATTTTTCTGTAGAACAGCAATAGAAAAATTTTGCACTATCTACGTGCCCGAATGGGCATTAGTCCGCAAAGCGGACTCCTTACCTATTCCCTAAATACCTATTAACCTAATTAAAAGTGTCCGTGAGAGCCGCCGTGAGAGCGCCCCGAGGAGCTGTGATGGGATGACGAGCCGCCGTGTCCGCCATGACCGCCTGAGGAAGTCTCGCGTCGTACCTTGGATACGTTTTTGTAAAGGAAAATATCGTCCTTCTGTGCCAGATTGAAGCTGCCGGGTCTGAAATAATCAGCCGCACCCTTCTTGAAGGCAACAGATGTAAGCTGACGCTTGTGATGCGTGCAGACAATGAAAGCAATAAGCAGTCCGAGTACCGAAGCCGAAGCGAGAGCAACAAGGCTGAACGGCGCTCTCGGCAGATTGCCGTAGTCATAGGGCTTGCCGTTTTCAGCCTGAATTATGAAGTCCTCGCACAGGTCAGTAAAGGTGGTAAAGGCACGAGCGTAATCACCGTTTTTGAGAGGCGGCAGGAATTTGTCCTGCATATACTGCTGACCTCTGTCAGTGAAATAGGGTATGCCCTTGCCGCAGGTGGATATAGCCCAGTCACGGTTTTCCATGCTGATAAGGAAGAGTATTCCGTCATGGTTAGTTCCGTAGCCAAAGCCGTTATAGTCAAAGTAGTCATCAGCGTAAGCCTCCGAGCTCTTTGTTCCTATGCTCTTCTTGGTAACTATTACTATATCGAACTGATGCTCTTCACTGATCGTATCAAGCTTTTTGATAAGCTCTGCTTCTGCTGTTTCGCCTAACAGATCGGCTTCATCAACCAGTCTCGGAACCAGCCTGTGGTCGGGGATAGTTCGTGTATCCTCGTATTCGTTTATCCAGCCTGCGTTATCGTGGCTGTAGTACGCAAAGCCGTTGCTGTCATAGGCGCTGTCCGAAGACGCTTCGGTATCTGCAGCCGATTCCTCCAAGCTCTGTCTGAATTCATATCCATAGCCTGCAAAATACCCTTTGTCAAGCGGTGTTCCGTTGGCTGCTGCATCGGACAAATCTGAAAGCTCGGTGCAGAAGCTGTCGCACACGGTATAGGCATACTCAGCTGACCAGATACCGTAGCCGAGCTGATCGTACATTTCATTCAGCTGACCTTCAAATGCTTTCAGTGTATCGGCATCTGAGAACATATTCAGCTCGTCACTCAGAGAAAGTACATTGAAATAATTATCATTGAAGCTGTAGGTGAGCACCACGCAGTTGTCACTGAGTATGTCATTGTCCTGACAGAACTGCACTGCCTGCTCCTCTGAAATGCTTTCAAATACGTCTGAGATAATAATCGCACCACTCACACCGTATTCATCATATACCGAGTTAAGCTCGCTTTCAAGCGTATCAAGCTGGCTGCTTATAAAGCCTGCTCTGTAATCTGCAATTCTGAGGTATGTGCTCTCCTCCTCTGCATAAGCGGAGAACGGAAGTCCTGCAAAGCTGAGCAGGCAAAGTAAAGTACAAATTATCTTTTTCATAGGCCATACGCTCCCAGAACAAACCAGAAGAGAAAGTACAGTCCTGCTGTTATCGGCAGAAACAGTGACCAGAATGTCCTCCAGTATTTTTTCTTGTCAAGCGGAAGGTTTCCTACGAAGTTTCCCGTCTGACCGTTCATAGCGAACATATACATCTGACCCTTCCACTTTGTGTTCATTATCCACACAGGGTAAAGAGCATATTTCGCCTTTGCATTTTGGAGATTGAGGTTAGTATTCTCAATATTAACAGACTGATAGCCTTGTACGGTCTTTCTGAACATAGTATCAACGCTTTCACGCACACGGTAGTTTGCACGGTCGATAGTCTGCTCGGCAGTGACATCATACTTATCAGCTACATATCCTGCAAGGTACGCAGTAGAGAACGGCTTAGCTGCTCTGAAATCAAAAGGAGATACCGACTCCATAAGGTCATCAGCCATTTTTGAAGAACCGTCGATAGCTATGTTGTCAAACTGCATAGCACCGCCCCTGACAATTGAGTAGTGGCTGGTTTCGGTGTAGTAATAGTTTCCCGAGCTCCAGTGACGAACCTTAGTACCCTTATATCTGATCGTACCGTTTACACCTGTATCAAAGAGCCAGAACGGCACATACATACCCTTTATCTCCTCGATATGGTTTTCGTCCTTAAAGACCTTAGGCAGGAATTTCTTTCCCATAAGGTGCTTTTTGAATGAATCAACAGCGTGCTTTTTCTCAAGCATAAAGGGGATTATGTAATCAGGCCTCAGTGAGTTCGACACCTGACCCTGCATAACAACAGGATTGTCGCAGTACGGACAGGTAGTAGCGGCAGTGTTGTCATCGCCGTAGATCTCTCCTCCGCAGTATGAGCAGTGGTAAACCCTGATACCCTCGGCTTCCTGTTCGGACCAGTCATTGTTGCGCTCTTCCCATGACATATTGTCCTGACCGTCAGCCTGCAGGTGCTTTGCGTAGTCCACAACAGCTTCGACAGAAAACTCACTGTCGCAGTACGGACAGCGCATATTCTGAGTGGAAGCACTGAACTGAATAGCACCGCCGCAGCATGGGCAGATGTATTCATTGGTGTTTGGCATTTTCCAACCTCCTTTAAGTAGTTGCTTAATAGTTTAATTTACTAACTGATTATAGCATACTTTATTGAGTTAGTCAATCATAATTTAAACTATTTCCCGAAACAAAAAGGAGATGCGTTCTGCATCTCCTTGATCTCTAATATTGCACAGGCTGATCCGGCACAACAGGCTCTTCGGGCACTACAGGCTCAACCGGCACTGCAGGTTCAACGGGGTCAGCAGGCACAAGACCTGTATCCTCGGAAACAACAGGCTGATCGGTAACAACGGGCGAAGTCTCTGTTATCACAGGAGCTGCCGTTACAGCGGTAGTAGTTGTTGTTGTTGTTTCCTCGGTAGTTTCCTCGGTAGTAGTCCAGGTCTGCCATGTGGTAGTAGTAGTCGTTGTAGTTGTGGTAGTTGTAGTCACTATCGGCTCAACTATCTCTCCTAACTGAATAACTCCCCACATTCCATCTGAACGCACCCACGCTCTTCCGTTGTGAACAGGCCTTGCCTGCTCAAACTCTCCCGGGGTTACCACACATTCTCCGTCTGAATTATAGTATCCATAGAACGAATCCACCAGTACAGGCACAAAGTCTGCCGAGTACAGATAAGGGTGAGACTTGTCTATATTATCTATCAGCTCGCCGCAGTAGGCATTTAGGTCTGCACCGCACTTGAAGTCCACAAGCACTTTGCCGTCAGAGCCCACATAGCCCCATTTGTCATTCGTATCGCAGAAAGCAATAGCAGTCTTTCCTGCGCCCTTGAATGAAGGCGCGTAATAGTCCTTATATTTCAGCTCGATTATCAGCTCGTCTTTTTTAGCCAGACCGTACAGGCTGTTCTCTTTAGGAGTGATCTCGTAGCTGTCACCGCCTGCGCTTTCAATATCCGCCTGACCGACTACAACAGTCTTCTTTCCCGTATACTTGCTTCCGTAGTCATCATCTGCATATTTCACATAGACCTGTTTTTCGTCTTCATTCCAGAAATATGACGGTGACTTATCCTCATGGTCGCTGACATAATCAACTGTCTGATGCGAGCTGTCAATAGTGCAGTACTCGGTATACTCATTTCCGTAGTCATCTTCGGCTTCCCTGTACAGTACTATCTCACCGCACCAGCAGGTGTAAAAGTCATCATACTCAGGCTGAACTACAACATTTGCGCCGTAATCAATAAGCCCGTACTTGCCGTCTCGCCTGATGATCGAGTAATTTTCGGTCATAGTGCTTTTTTCGTTGTCAGGGTCAACCTGACTTGCATCAAAGGTGATGATGTTATCGGCATCGATCGAGGGCTTAATAAGCCAGCTGTATGCCTGTTCCTTGACAGTATTGTCGGCAGTGTAGCTGTAGCCCGACATAGTATTGTCTTCGTTTTTTTTCTTTGAAAACGGATTATCACAGCCTGCAAGCACAAGTCCTGCACATAGGGCTGCCGTTACAGAACAAAGAATTCTGTTCATAGGTATCCTCCAAAAGTGTTTTGTCTCTTTTCTTTTTCTATCTTTTACTGCTCATGCAGTTTTCATACATAGATTATTATATACCATTAAAGGTTCTGTGTCAAGACCCTGAATCAAAGAAAACCGAAGCTAAAGCCTCTCGGATAAGCAAAGCTTGTGACTTTTTTATGTCATCAATTGACTTTGGCGCAGATGTATGGTATAATGAATGCAAAGCATTCATTATAATTTATCTAAATGCCCTTGCAGATACGCAGAACAAAGTTCTGCTCCCTGCATATCGGGCAATTATACCATAACGCTTACGCTTATATGGTATAATGAATGTGTTCATTTATTATAATTTTTTTTGAAAGGAGTATTCTGATGAGAGCTGTAGTAACTGTAATCGGAAAAGACGCAGTCGGCATACTTGCAAAGGTAAGCACAGCCTGTGCTGAATATAATGCAAATGTAATCGAGGTGACACAGTCGGTAATTGAGGAGCTGTTCGCAATGATTATGCTCGTTGACGTGTCAAAGCTCAATACTGACTTCGCAGTAATGGCTGATTCCCTCAGCAAAAAGGGCGAAGAAGAATGGGGTCTGAAGGTGCTTGTTATGCACGAGGACATCTTCAACTGTATGCATCACATATAAGGAGCTTAGTTCAAAATGATAAATCAATATGACATACTTGAAACTATCAGAATGATACAGGACGAGTGTCTTGATATCAGAACGATAACGATGGGAATATCCCTGCTTGACTGCATCGACCCCGATATTGACAAGGCCTGCAAAAAGGTGTATGAAAAGATAACCTCAAAGGCAAAGAATCTTGTTTCGGTGGGCGAGCAGATTGAGAAGGAGCTTGGTATCCCGATCATCAATAAGAGAATTTCCGTAACCCCGATAGCAATTATCTCGGCAGCCTGCAAGTGCTCACCTGTGCCATTTGCAAAGGCAATGGACGAGGCTGCAAAGGCGGTTGGAGTAAACCTCATAGGCGGCTATACCGCACTGGTGCAGAAGGGCTTCTCCGAGGGCGACCTTGAGCTTATCGAGTCTATACCCGAGGCTCTTGCATCTACCGAGAGGGTATGCTCATCGGTCAATATAGGCTCAACCAAGACAGGCATAAACCTTGATGCCTGCAAGATAATGGGAAAAATAATCAAGCAGTGTGCCGAGGTAACAGTCGATCAGGCGTGCTTCGGTGCGGCAAAGCTTGTAGTTTTCTGCAACTCTGTCGAGGACAACCCCTTCATGGCAGGCGCTTATCACGGTGTCGGTGAGCCTGACTGCATGATAAATGTCGGTGTTTCAGGCCCGGGAGTTGTAAGGGCAGCACTGAAAAAATATCCTGATGCGGACATAACCAAGATTTCCGATGTTATAAAGACCATATCCTATAAGATCACAAGAGTGGGACAGCTTGTCGGACAGAAGGCTTCCGAGAGACTGGGAGTTCCGTTCGGAATTGTTGACCTGTCGCTTGCTCCGACACCTGCTGTGGGAGATTCCGTTGCTCATATCCTTGAGGAAATAGGCCTTGAGCGCTGCGGCACTCACGGAACTACAGCTTGTCTGGCGCTTCTTAACGATGCAGTCAAGAAGGGCGGAGTAATGGCTTGCTCACGCATAGGCGGACTGTCGGGAGCATTTATCCCTGTATCCGAGGACGCAGGCATGATAGATGCCGCCGAGGCAGGAACGCTCTGCCTTGATAAGCTTGAAGCAATGACGGCAGTATGCTCTGTAGGCCTTGACATGATCTGCGTACCTGGCGATACCGAGCCTGACACTATTGCAGCTATCATCGCCGATGAAGCAGCTATCGGCATGGTGAACACAAAAACCACAGCCGTCAGAATTATTCCTGCTATAGGCAAGCAGATAGGAGATGTCCTTGACTGGGGCGGTCTGTTCGGCAAAGGTCCTATAATGCCTCTGCACACGGAGAGCTCCTCAAAATTCATTAACAGGGGCGGTCAGATACCTGCACCGCTGCACTCGCTGAAAAACTGATGATCCCGTATAGAAAGGTGACACTATGATCTGCGATCTGCACACTCATTCTGCGTTTTCACCCGATGCTGAGGATAATGCTCAGGCAATGATAGAAGAAGCCCTCAGAAAAGGAATACAGTACTATGCCATATCAGACCACTGTGACTGTAATTTCTGGGAAATGCCGCCCTCAAAGGATATCAGAGATGCCGATATGTACGGCTCACGCTATTATGCCAGGGCAAGTATTTCAAGGCTTAATGATCTGAAGACTATATATAACGGCAGAATTGAGCTTGTCTGCGCAACAGAGCTTGCTCAGCCATTGCAGAATGAGGAAGCTGCCATGAAAATAGTGAATGACCCGAGGCTTGACTTTATTATAGGCTCGCACCACATGAATAAGGGAAAAGATGACTTCTATTGGCTGGAGTACAAAAATATGGACAGCAACGAGATACACGCTCTTCTTGACGATTATTTCAGAGAAGTCCTTGAAATGTGTGAATGGGGTCATTTCGATGTGCTCGGTCACCTGACCTATCCTTTGAGATATATCGTTGAGAGAAGTAATGTCCAGGTCGATATGAAACGCTACGATGAAATTATCAGGGAGATTTTTTGTACACTTATCAAAAATGACAAGGGCATAGAGATAAACACCTCGGGCCTGCGTCAGCCTATAGGAAAAACACTTCCCGAATTTGAATATGTAAAGCTCTATCATGATCTCGGCGGAGAAATACTGACCGTCGGAAGCGATGCACACTGCAAAGCTGACATCGGCGCAGGGATTGACGAGGGTATCCATATAGCCGAGGAAGCAGGCTTTGAGTTTCTCACCTGTTTCAGAAGGCATATACCCTATATGATAAGTATATGAATATGCCCCGAGGGCTTATGCTCTCGGGGTATTTAAGTCTTGAAAAACGCTGTGAGTTGTGCTATAATAAATGCATAGATTTGGAGTGATATAAATGAAAAGCACAAGACTTGTATTTGATGAGCTCAGAAACACCAGAGACCTTGGCGGAATGCTCGGTGCAGACGGGCGCAGAATAAAAAACGGTATGCTGATACGAAGCGGTCAGCTTCTTGAAGCTACAGCGGCAGATCAGCAAAGGCTTTCAGAGCTTATAAACGTGATAGTTGACTTCCGCACAAAGCAGGAAGCCGCTGAACAGCCCGACCCTGAAATCAAGGGAGTCAGGAGCATTCACAGCTCCGTTCTTGAATCACTGACAACGGGAATTTCATGGGAAATGAATAAAGATGAGGTAGACCTTGATGCCCTGTCCAAAGACCCTGATGCCGCATTATCCTACATGAAGGGCATTTATTCATCGTTCCCTGTGACTGCGTCGGCACTTAATGCCTACAGGACATTTCTTGATACTCTGCTTGAAAACAGCGAGAAAGCAGTTCTCTGGCACTGTACAGCAGGCAAGGACAGAGCAGGCTTTGCAGCTGTCATAATTGAGTATATCCTCGGTGTTTCGTGGGAGAACATCAAGGAGGACTATTTATACACTAATGAATGTATAGTCAAGGACGTTGAGTTTTTGAAAACCATTTTCATCAAGGATGAGAATTCTTCATCTGAGGCTGTTACATATATGTTCACAGCTCAGGAGGACTACCTTGACAGTGCGGTTACAACTATATATGAGAAATACGGAGGCTTTGACAGCTTCATAAGGGAAGCTCTCGGCATGACAGATGAAACAATTCAGAAGCTTCGTGACAAGTATCTCGAAGAGGTGTGATAATGACTGATATATCAAAGCAAAAAGACGAGCTCCTTGCACGCATAAAAGAGGCCTACGGCATAACGCCGGATTACCTCTGGGCAAGAGACCCGAACTCCTGTGCCCTCAGGCATACCGATACGGGTAAGTGGTTTGGTGTGATAATGAAGGTGAAGCTCGAAAAGATAATCATGGGAGCAAGCGGAGAAGCCTTCGTTCTCGATGTAAAATGTGACCCGCTTATGACAGGCTCTATACTCACGAACGAGGGTATGTATCCTGCCTACCACATGAACAAGAAAAACTGGATAACAATAGTGCTGAACGGCACAGTCGATACCGATGAGATACTTATGCTCATTGATATGAGCTATCAGATCACAAGACCGCACAAGAAGACAGCCTCGGTAAGGCGCATACCCTATTGGATAGTGCCCGTAAACAATGACTACTACGACATTGATGAGGCAATAAGAAAGCACCCCGAAACGCCTCTCCCGTGGCAGATGAGGTATCACTTTCAGCAGGGTGATGTGGTGTACCTGTATGTGACATCGCCCGTGTCGGCTATAAAGTATAAGTTCATGGCCGAGAAGGTCGAGGAGCTTGAGGGCAAGGGCAAAAACAGGATAGTGTACCTTAAATATGTGCGAGAGTATGACACCTCGGTGTTTACGTTCGGAACTCTTAAAGAGTACGGAGTCTACGCTGTAAGAGGGGCTCGAAGCATACCGATGGAGCTTGTAAAGGCTATAGAAGAATACGAAGCAGACGGAAACTAGGAGGATATTATGGAATTCAATGAAGTACTGAAGGGCAGAAGAAGCATAAGACAGTTCACCGATGAAAAGGTGAGCCACGAAACAATAGAGAAGATAGTCGAGGCGGCAAGGTTCTCTCCGACATGGAAGAACTCACAGACTGTTGGCTATGTGGTGGTCGAGGACAGGGCTATCCTTAATAAGATCGCAGATGAGGGCGTTATGGGACACCCAAACAACGCAAAGATCATCAGAGGGGCACAGCAGCTGGTGGTAGTGACCTCTCAGAAGAATATCTGCGGCTACAACCCTGACGGCACCTTCACAACCAACAAGGGCAACGAGTGGCAGATGTTCGATGCAGGGATAGCGGCTCATGCGTTCACTCTGGCAGCTTATGACAACGGTGTTTCAAGCGTTATCCTCGGTATCTTCTCCGATGAAAAGGTAGCTGAGATAATCGGCCTTGACGAAAGCAAAACAGTTTCGACCCTTATCCCGATAGGCTATGCCAACGGAGAGCCCAGACCCTTCAAGAGAAAGGAAGTCAGCGAGTATCTGAGCTTTATATAAGCAAATACAGGTGATGGTTATGTATACCTTATTCAGAAAAAGTATAAGAATATTAGTGCTGCTTACCGCTGTCTGCCTGTGCTTTACGTCATGCTATGAAAAGCTTCAAGCCTTGGTAAACAGGACATAAAACAAGCCTCCGAGCAAATCACTCGGAGGCTTAATTATTACCTATGGCAGAGCCCCAATTCAAAACATCGCCAAAGGCGATACCATACTTGTTCCCTATTCCATGTTAACTATTAAATGAAGCACATCAGCTGTTCATTCTTGTCATAATCCCAGCTATGATAAGCGCCGCCCTCACAGAAATCACGTTCCTCACAGTCACGGCATTTTTCATTCTTTGTCCAGAGGGGTGTGCGGTAGATCTCAAACCTGTCGTACCATACCTTTGTGAAGTCATCACGAAGGATATTTCCCTGTATCGTTTCGGGACGGCGCTCTATATCAAGACAGGCAGTTATATTGCCGTTCGCCATAATACTTGCGGTGTAAATCCCTGCGTTGCAGAGGAAGTACCAGTCCCTGACCTCACGCTCATATTCAAGACCCAGATAGTGCGAGCAGCCGTACATCACAGGCCAGCCCTGCTGACGCTTCTGCTTTATGTAGTCGAGGAGCTTTCTGTGCTCATCAAGCGTCAGAGCGTAGCCCTCAAGCTCCTTCGCTCTGCCTATGGGCTCAATGCCGATAACTCTCCACGAATCGACATCAAGCTCCCGTACTATCTCAAACAGCTCGATAAGCTCTGGCAGGCTCTTCTTTGTGACAACTGTAGTCACCTGCACATGCTCAAAGCCGCCCTTCATAAGCTCCTGTATGCCCTTAACGGCTCTTGCATAGCCATCGGGGGTGCGGCGAAAGGCATTGTGCGTTTCCTCCAAACCGTCAATACTGACGGAGATAGTTCCCATGCCCGTTTCCTGAAGCTTCCTCACCGTATCGGCATCTATCAGGGTGGCGTTGCTGGTCATTCCCCATTTGAAGCCCAGCTTATGAGCGTAAGCCATAATGTCAAAAAACTCACGTCTGAGAAGCGGCTCTCCGCCTGTGATGCAGAGCATGGGCTTCGGGTCAAAGTCACGGGCGATCTTGTCGAGAAACTCGTAGTATGTCTCGACAGGCATTTCCTCACTTTTCACATCACCGCAGCGGCTTCCGCAGTGCAGGCAGTTTTCATTGCACCTGAGTGTGAGCTCTAAAAACAGCCTTCTGAGCTTTGGCTTTCGTCTTAGCTCCTGCCTGTACTCATACAGCTTTGTAAGCTGCTCCCTTTTAAGCTTATCAGACCTTTCATTTACCATAGCCCTATTCCTCTTCGGTCTCAATTCCGAACATTTCCGGAGGACCGTAAACTGCGGCATTCATATTGTCATCGGGATCATATTCCTCAGTGACCTCGGGCTCTTCCGGCTCTGAATTGAACATCTCGGGAGGGCCGTATACGTCTGCATTCTGATTGTCGGAGGGGTCGTACTCTTCATTTTCGGTCTGCTTCGGCTGAGTTGTGGTGATAGTATTCTTCTCGGGCACGATAGCGGAGCTGTCCGGAGGCGGTCCGTAAACACAACCATTCAAATTTGCTGCCGCAGAGAATATAGTGCCTGCAAGCAGTCCCTTTTTAAGCTTTTTGAACATAAAGACTCTCCTTTCTGAATTACGTTTTACATATTATATCACAGTATCCTGCGAAAAGCAAGCTATTTCTCATAAAATGCCCTGACAGCCTTCTGCTCCTCGGGTGATAGCCTGCTTATGACCTTTTCACGGGCTTTGAGGATATTTTCAAGCCTTTCGGGAGCTTCCTCTCCGAGCCTTTTTTCAAAGCGCCTGTTCTGACGTTTGAGCCCTTCGGTAGAAAACCCGTTTCTCACAGTGCTGAGTATCAGCCTTATCTTCCTTGCGGCGATAGCTTCCTCAACCTTTTCCCTGTCCATACCAAGCTTTTTGGAAATCTCCGCAGAATGTCCGTAAAGGTGGTCGAGCATATTTTCACGGTCAGCAGGACCAAGGTCCTTCCACACGTTTACAGTTCTTGAAATATCACGGTCGATCTTCTCGGGAGATGCTTGCGTCGGAATATCAGAGATAGACATTTCTGTAAGCCTTTCGATCTCACGCTCGGCGTCCTCACCGAATGCCCATTCAAGCTCAGGTCTTACTTTTCTTCCCGAAGGCTCTCCTGCAAGTGTGTATTCACCGTATCCGAGCCCTGCATCGTCAAGGGCAGCGGCAATAGTCTGACGGCAGTGACCCTTTTCTATCATATCCGTCAGCCCGAACATTCTGAACCTGTCATTAAGCTCTGCAATATGGCAGGTAAAGTAAAGGTCAATACTCTGTTCCGAGAGCTTTTTTCTGAGCGTTTTTACCTCTTCTGCGGCTGTCATATCAATTGAGCATATAGCACCTGCATCGACTATCACAGCCTTTGTATCGGAAGTAATGCTCTCAGTTATCTCAGAGATAAACATCTTCACGTTAGCAAAATAAAGGTTGCTTGAAAACCTGTAAATCACTGCATTTTTCAGAGGCACAGCGTCACTGTTGCGCTCTAAGCTGTGAAAGCCCTCATGTCCCGGGATAACACCCAGAAACGAACGCTTAGGGTTAGTAGTCTTGGAGATCACCTCAGCAAACGAGAGGATAACTCCGATTATAACACCGTAAACAGTTCCCAGCACCAGCACTCCGAGGAAAGCTCCTATAAAGCTTAAAAGCTCCCTTTTATCTGTTTTGAAAAGGCGGTGAGCAAGGTCAAATTCAAGCGTTGATATAAGCGCCGAAATAACGATAGCTGTCAGTACAGGCACAGGCATAAGCTTAATAAAGCCCGTGAAAAATAGAAGTATCACTATCATAACAGCCGAAGCCGTATATGATACAAGCTTAGTTCTTCCGCCGAACTGCAAATTCATCGACGTTCTTGAAACACTTCCGTTTGCAGGTGTCGAGCCTGTAAAGCATGATGAAAAATTCGCAAGTGAGTAGGTCAGTATTTCACGTCTTGTGTCAAGCTTGTATCCGCCCTTTGATGCGGTGCTGTTTGAGGCTAAAAGCGTCTCCGTCATAATTACGAGAGCTACCGTCAGGCTTACTCTCAGTATCATTGAGACATCAATATCCGAAAAATCGGGGATAACAAGCTTCGGCAGACCCTTCTTTACAGTTCCGAGCATTCTTACACCCTTGTCCGAAAGTCCTGCATACTTTGACAGCATCACTCCGCCGACCATAACTATTATGGACATGGGAAGCTTCGGGATAAGCTTTCTTGAAACAATAAGCAGAGCAAGTGCTCCTGCACCCAGCACCACAGATGTAAGATTGGTCTCACCGACAGTTTTGGCTATGTGAGTGATAAGCTCAATAAGCTCGCCTGTTCCTGCGTCAGCGCCGTACAGCTTAGGCACCTGCATAAGAATGATAGTCGAGGAAATACCCGTTATAAATCCGCCCATAACAGGTGTCGAGACATAGTTTATAAGCCTGTCAGCTTTGAATATGTAAAAAATCAGCAGACAGAGCGCAGTGCAGAACGTTATAAGCGGAACAGTCCTTATTGCCTCATCAGAGCCGAGAGCAATTCCCGATTCAGTCAGGAAAGCCCCCACAAGAGCACAGGGTGCGGCATCAATTCCGAAGATAAACTGCGGAGAGCTTGATACCAGCGCAAAAATGAGAATAGGCAGCACAGACCCATACAGGCCGTAGACCGCAGGCATTCCTGCGATCTGCGAATAGCCCATAGAGATAGGTATTGACACAAGCGCTATGATAACGCCTGTAAAAATATCCCCGACGGCACGGCCTGCCGTCAGCTTTTGTGTTCCTGCCTTGAAGCCTGTCATTTTAGTGTTCGCTTTCTTACTTCATTATTTCTCTCATCTGCTCTATCAGCTCACCGAAGAGCTTCAGTGCGTCTTCAATAGGCTTTGTGGTGGCCATATCAACGCCTGCACCTCTGAGCAGCGAGATAGGGTCTTTCGAGCAGCCGCCCGACAAAAAGCCGATATAATCCTTTACAGCGCTTTCGCCCTCATTCAGTATACGCTGAGAAAGTGCTATTGCAGCACTGTAGCCTGTTGCATACTGATATACATAGAAGTCATAGTAGAAGTGCGGGATCCTTGCCCATTCAAGCTTGATCTCATCATCAAGTACGATACCGTCACCGAAGTAAAGCTTGTTGAGCTCTCCGTATATCTCGCTCATATTCTCTGCGGTAAGAGCCTCTCCGTTTGCGGTCATCTCATTGATTCTGAGCTCAAACTCCGCAAACATTGTCTGTCTGTAAAGGGTGGTTCTGAACTGCTCTAAGAAATAGTTTATAAGGTATGCCTTTTCTTTCTTATCATCAGTATTTTTCAGCAGATACTGCATAAGCAGTGCCTCATTGCAGGTAGATGCGACCTCGGCTACAAATATAGAATAGTCAGAATAGCACACAGGCTGAGTCTTGTTTGACAGATATGAATGTACCGAGTGTCCCATCTCGTGAATGAGCGTAAACATACAGTTGAGCGTGTCCTTGTGATTGAGAAGCACATAAGGGTGTACTCTTGCACCTGCCGAGTATGCACCGCTTGCCTTGCCCTCGTTCTCATAGACATCTATCCAGCGGTTCTCAAAGCCCTCACGGATAATTTTAAGATAATCCTCGCCCATAGGTGCAAGCGCTTTGAGAACAGTCTCCTTAGCCTCTTCAAAGGTGATCTTCATATCAACATCTGATACTACAGGCACATAAAGGTCATAGAAATGCAGCTCATCAACACCGAGAAGCTCCTTTCTGAGCTCCACATAGTCATACATATACTGCATATTCTTGTGAACGGCATCTATAAGATTGGTATACACCTCAGTCGGTATCTCGTTATTGTCAAGAGATGCCTGCAGGGCACTGTCATAATGCCTTGCCTTGGAGTAGAAGTTCACAGCCTTTGACTGCGCCCCCAGAGTAGCCGCAACAGTGTTCCTGAACTTGTCGTAGGTGTGGTACATAGCCTCAAAGGCGTTCTTTCTGAGCACCCTGTCCTGAGACTTCATAAGCGGAACATAGCTTCCGTCAGTTACCTGATGCTTAACACCGTCCTTGTCCTCTGCATCCGGGTAGCGAAGGTCGGCATCGGAAAACATGGAGAATATGTTCTCGGGAGTTCTTCCAAGCTCTCCCGACAGTGCAAGAATACGCTCCTCGCCCTCGGAGAGAATATGAGCCTTCTGCTTTCTTATTCTGTCAAAGCTGAGCCTGTAGAGCTCAAGCTCGGGCACCGCCTTGTAAAACCCCTCAAAGGTTTCGTCATCGACCGAAACAAGCTCGGGTGTCGCATAGCTTGATTCGGAATTGATCTCGGTATAAACGCTCATAAGCTGACCGAGAAGCTCCTGATAGTAAGGATTTGCAGTGTCCTCATCGGAGCGTCTCTGTGCATAGTTGGCAAGGCTGTCCGCAAGAACGCTCAGTTCATCATTGAGCCTTTCAAATTCAAGCAGAGCCTTTGGGTCGGTACTGATTCTGCCCTTGTATGATGCAAATTTCTCAGGGAAGGTCTTCAGCTTTTCAAGATCCTCATTCCATTTTTCATCGCTTTCATAAATATCCTCGAGCGCCCACTTGTATTCCTCGGGCACTTCGCTTCTCTTTGGGATTCTTTCGTCTGACATATTATCAACCTTTCTATTCGGACTTTGTCCGTACATATAACTATTATAACCGATTTTATCTCAAATGTAAAGCCTTGTCTTAATATTTGTTGACAAATTGTTAAATGATGGTTTGCCCCTTGAAATCAGTGCGCAATTGTAGTATAATAATTGTGTCAGAAATTTATTTACTGGAGGTTTTTAATATGTTAGTATCTGCTAAGGAAATGATGGTCAAGGCTCGTGAGGGCAAGTACGCTGTAGGCCAGTTCAACATCAACAATCTTGAGTGGACAAAGGCTATACTGCTTACTGCTGAGGAGCAGAAGTCACCTGTTATCCTCGGTGTTTCTGAGGGCGCAGGCAAGTATATGTGCGGCTTTGAGACTGTAGCTGCTATGGTTAAGGCTATGGACAAGTCTCTCGGCATCACAGTACCTGTAGCACTTCACCTTGATCACGGTACATATGAGGGCTGCTACAAGTGCATTAAGGCAGGCTTTTCGTCTATCATGTTTGACGGTTCTTCACTTCCTTTTGATGAGAACCTTGCAAAGACAACTGAGCTCGTACACGTTGCTGAGCAGCTTGGTCTTTCTATCGAGGCTGAGGTTGGCTCTATCGGCGGCGAGGAAGACGGCGTTGTTGGTATGGGTGAGTGCGCTGACCCTGCAGAGTGCAAGACTATCGCTGATCTTGGCGTAACAATGCTTGCAGCAGGTATCGGAAACATTCACGGTGTATATCCTGAGAACTGGCAGGGTCTTTCCTTTGAGACACTCGAGAAGATCACTGAGGCAGTAGGCGATATGCCTCTCGTACTGCACGGCGGTACAGGTATCCCTGACGATCAGGTTAAGAAGGCTATCAGCATGGGCGTTGCAAAGGTAAACGTAAATACTGAGTGCCAGCTCGTATTCAGAGATGCTACAAGAGCTTATGTTGAGGCAGGCAAGGATCAGCAGGGCAAGGGCTTTGACCCGAGAAAGCTCCTCGCACCCGGCTTTGAGGCTATCAAGGCAAAGGTTGCAGAGAAGATGGAGATGTTCGGCTCTGTAGGCAAGGCTTAAGCCGTTACAGTGTTTCCTGAAACCACTATAAAAACAGGGATAATATGAAGTATACTCCCTGTTCTCGGATCATGAAGACAGGGAGTTGTTTTATATGGATACAAAACGATTGGCAAAAACAGGAATAATGGCGGCTCTTTATGTGGCGGCTACGCTTGCCTGTGCGCCGCTTGCTTATGGACAGATACAGTTTCGCTTGTCGGAGATTTTAATGCTGTTCTGCTTTCTGAATAAGGATTATATAGTATCGGTTACATTTGGCTGTGTAATTGTGAATCTCTGGAGCCCTCTCGGACTGGTAGATGTGATTTTCGGCACAAGTGCAACGCTTATTGCAGGGCTGCTTATGTACCTTACCGGGAAAAAGCTCGGCATAGCGACTGTATCGCTGTTCCCTGTGCTTTCAAACGGCATTATAGTGGGTGCAGAGCTTACATACCTGTTTCAAGAAGCGCCGTTCTGGGTGAATGCGGGCTTTGTAGCTCTCGGAGAGTTCATCTGCGTTTCGGTGCTGGGTGTTATAATCATGAGACTTTTAATGAAAGACAAGCGCTTTATGAAAATCATAGGCGAAGAAGAGCATTCCGACAGATTGTTCTGAAGCAACTGGCCGAGGGGGAAACTCCTCGGCTCAGCTTGTTGCAAAAGTTCTTTTAAAAGGGGTCAGGGGCGACAGCCCCAGTGGGGCAAAGGGGGCGAAGCCCCCCTCTCCCAACAAGCCGAGGCTGTCTGGACGTAATGTCCAGACCTGACGAGGCATAGCTTCGCACTATCTTGCTCCGCGTTCAAGGCAAGAAAAGCTTTAAGCAAAATTACATCGCGTATTAGCCGTGCGGCGAGCACCGAAGCCGAGGAACACGCCGAGGGCTGATTCTGCACTATTTTTGAGTTTATCGACAGACTGAGCCGAAGGCAGTATGCCTTCGGCTTTGCTTGTGTGTGGGCTGTTAAACATATTTTTCATTGCAAGAGAAGTCTTGAACTGAACTGCGGAGCGTGCAGAAAAGCAGGATTTGACAATCTTCATGTTATGTGCTATAATCATAGTGGTTTATTATGTTAGTGACAAGGGGGAACTTAAATGGAGTGTCCGAAGTGTCATAAGGCGGTCAGCCAAAGCGATAAGACCTGCCCGAACTGCGGTACAAGACTGAAATCCGATGATGATATTTACGCTGCAAGGAGAAAGCATATCTCCGATAAGGGCAGCGTTATTGATGTTACACCTTCTAAGGGCGGATCGTCATTAAAGAAAGGCTCGGGTGCGGCTGTCAAAAAGGGAGCTTTCTCTCAGTTTTCGGAGGGCAAAGCAAAGATCATTGCCGCCGCTGGAGCAGCAGTACTTTTTGTGGTGCTTATAATAATTATAGTTATGACGATATCAGGCTCTAAGGGCGAGAAAAAGGCAACAAAGATTGCCGAGTATATAGGTGTGGCCCCCGAGGTAGCAGAGAGCAAGCTTGATACCGAATTCAAGAAGCAGTCTGCTTTCAATGTTCTCAATAATGCGGTTGACTTTGATTATATAATTGAGTCTGAGGACGATATGTCATCAGGCGGTATAACCTACCCTAAGTGGGCGGTCTTTATAAAGAAAAACAAGAACAATAAGATAAAGAGTGTAAGGTATGTCGATTTCAAAACTATTGAGGACGATATAGACGGCGAGAAAAGGGACAAGCTTGTAAATCTTGACAAGTACAATGCAGGTGTGGATATTGAGAACATTACCGATGTTCTCGGCGAGGATATCTATGCAAAAACATATACTAAGGACAGCGTAGTGTATACCTACCGCTACTGGTTCAAGAATGACAAGGGCGACCGTCAGCCTGTGATCCTCGATATTATCGCAGATACGGACGGGAAGTATGTAAGCTATGAATCCCGTTATGTATATCCCTCAAATCTTTGATGCTCTTGTTACAGAAAAGATACAAATTATTGCATAAAGTCTACAGTTTACGTCTTTTTCTTGACTTTTTGCAGTTTTGCTGATATGATATTCTAAGTTAATTATAAAAGGAGGTTCGGTATGGAGCCGGATGTTAATCTTTGCATGGGCTGTATGAATGAGCTTGGCCCTGACGGTGTCTGTCACCATTGCAGCTACAGTGATGACATACCTCATCTGCAGTCATATTTAGCACCGAGAACTCTGCTGGACAACAGATACATAGTCGGAAAAATGCTCTCCTATAACGGAGAGGGTGCATCGTATATTTGTTATGATACGGTCGCAAAATGCAAGTGTACCGCAAGAGAATATATGCCCGATACTCTCTGTGAGAGAAAGAAGGACTCAAAGGAGCTTGTTGTAAACCCCGATTGCCTTGCCAAGTACAAGACATTCATGCAGGAGTTTTCCGATATGTACAGGGCTCTGTCAAGAATGACAAATCTTGACCACATAGTTACAGCAAAGGATATTTTCTCAGAAAATAACACAACCTACGTTATTTTAGAGTATGTAGAGGGAGTTTCCCTGAAGAAGTTTCTGCAGACAAATAAGGGCTTTCTTTCGTGGGATCAGGTCAAGAAGCTTTTCGGACCTCTTTTCACAACCCTGTCTATAATCCATAATGCAGGAATTATCCACAGGGGCATATCTCCTGAGAACATTATAGTTACCACTGATTGCGAGCTCAAGCTCACGGGATTCAGTGTAAGCTCGGTCAGAACTGCCGAAACAGGTCTTGCACCTGAGTTTTATTCAGGCTATACTGCTCCAGAGCAGTATAATACTCTTGAATGGCAGGGCACGTGGACTGACGTTTATGCAGTAGCCGCAGTTATATACAGGATACTTACGGGCTGTATGCCTCTTGATGCCTATACCAGAATGAGAAATGATACTATGGCAGAGGCAATTCAGGTGAACCCGAGAATACCTGTGCATATCTCGAACGTTCTCGCAAGAGCTATGAGAGTTCGTGGAGAGGACAGAATACAGACTATTACTGAGTTTGTGTCAGAGCTTTTTGAGCCGAGACAGAACACAAGGATAGAGCACGCCAAGGGCTCGACCCAGACAATACCTATACAGCATACCCCGAAGCAGGTAAGACAAAAGCAGCAGGAGCCGCCTCAGAAGAAGGACGACGGCTCAAAGGCAGCGGCAATCATCGGCTGGGCAGTGCTCGGATTGGTGCTTATAGGCGCTATGTTCCTGCTTTATCAGCTGTTTTCAGGGCCTTCCGAGGAGGAGGATACAACCTCGAAGAAGATAATAGTCGCTGATACCGATTATTCCGAAGAGGAAGACGATTACGCAAGTGATAAAAACCGTGTTACTGCGGCAACCACAGCCTCTATAGATGAGTCGGGAGCTATAATGCCTAAGGTGGTAGGTCTTGAGTATGCTACCGTTCAGAAGCAGCTCGGCGACCAGTTTACTATCAGAGTAAAGTTCTATTATGATGAGAATGAGGTAGGCGGTATCATCAAGGAGCAGTCTATCGAGCCTGATACCTATTATAATCCTGACGAGAAGCCCGAGCTTGAGCTTCTTGTCTGCGGAGGCTCGCCTTATGTTGCAGTTCCTGAGTATGCGGGTATGACAAAGAAGGATTATCTGGAGCTCCTCGATTCGCTCAACATCAAGTATAAGGTAGTAGATGTCGATTCCTATACAGCTCAGGTCGGCTATATCGACAGCACGAGCGTAAAGGTCGGCAATACCGTAAACGTTGAAAAGGGCGATGTGCTCACAGTAAATGTTTCAAAGGCATTCGTAACTAAGAAGAAGACCGAAACTACTACGGAATCCGAAACGGAGACCAAGACCGAAACAAAGACTGAGACCAAAACCGAGACCAAAGCACCCGAGCCCGAAACTCCCGAGCCCGAAACTCCAGAGCCGACTGGAGATGATACTCCTGCTGAAAACGGCGGAGAGGGCGGAGAAGCAGTCTTCAACTGAGCGCGGTAAGCATTACCGAAAACGTTTAATAAAGTATTAAATATAATTCAAAGCCCTTGACATATCAGGGGCTTTGTGTTATGATATATGGGTATAAAAACGATTACGGACATTTTGTCCGACTGGAGGAAATATATTATGGCTAAGACAATTGGCGTTTTGACAAGCGGAGGCGACGCTCCCGGAATGAATGCTGCTGTCAGAGCAGTGTGCAGAGCAGGTCTTGAAAAGGGAATGAAGGTATACGGCATTCTCAGGGGTTATAATGGACTTCTGAAGGGTGATTATATCGACATGACAGCAAGAACTGTATCGGGTATCATTCAGAGAGGCGGTACCTGCCTTTATACAGCAAGATGCCCCGAGTTCAGGGATATTGAGGGCGTTAAGCTCGGCAAGCAGAAGTGCGATGAGCTGGGTCTTGACGGTATCGTAGTTATCGGCGGAGACGGCTCTTTCAGAGGTGCTGCTGACCTTTCGGCACAGGGCGTTCCCTGTATCGGTATTCCCGGAACGATTGACAACGATATTTCTTGTACTGAATATACAATAGGCTATGATACAGCTATGAATACCGCTATGGAGATGATCGACAAGCTGCGTGACACCACACAGTCCCACGACCGCTGCTCCGTTGTGGAGGTTATGGGCCGCAGAGCCGGCTTCATTGCCGTCAATGTGGCTATGGCAGTCGGTGCGGAAGCTGCACTGACGCTTGAGCGTCCGTATGATCTCAATGCGATCGCTGCAAAGATGACCAAGACGAAGAATGAGAAGAACGGCAAGCATCACTTCATCCTTGTTGTATCCGAGGGTGTGGGGCAGACGGAGAACATCGCCCGTGAGATCCAGGAGATGACCGGCATTGAGTCGAGAGCCACTGTTCTCGGTCATGTACAGCGCGGCGGATCGCCCACGATGCGTGACCGTGTCGTTGCAACGGAGATGGGCTATCATGCAGTTGAGCTGCTCGAGCAGGGCATCGGCAACCGCATCGTTG
>DGRP01000066.1 GCA_002391065.1 Ruminococcus sp. UBA4385
AGGCAATCTGACGAAAATCTGGACGGCGCATCTGATGCACAGGGGGCGTGCGGTGTTGCCTAAAACAAATCTGAAAGGAGACTTTTTAATGACAGAACGACTTGATATGATAGCATGGGTAGTATACTTTGACCCCGACAAGAAGCAATGCGACAAAGAAAAAGCAGGCAAATGGATATTACAGTTTTATAATTCTGAATTCGGAGATAAAATCTGCCAAAAGGCAGTTGACGAGGGTATCGTCGCACAGGCCAAGCACAGCAATGCCGAGTCGGGAGTCTGCTGTTTTTATGTTGAGTACGATGACAATGCTGCTCACAAACGCTGCATAAAGTTTTTCCTTGATAATGACCTGATAAGAAAGGCCAAAACAGGAAGGCTATATAACATCTCATACAAGCTTGATGAGCAGACCCGCAGCGGAGAATACGGAAACGACTTCAAGGCTGAGATAAAGCTCGCAGATTTTCTTGACCCTGTTACAAGAGAATGGCTGGTATAGTCAAGGCGATACCTCACATTTACATTCTGTTTTTCATAGATACCTCATTTCAAAAAAACGGCATACCGCTTGGTATGCCGTTTTCGTATTTACAGAGTATCGTGAAATGTTCTTGAGATAACATCGTCCTGCTGTTCTTTGGTGAGCTTTATAAAGTTCACTGCATAGCCCGATACCCTGATTGTAAGCTGAGGATATTTCTCGGGGTGAGCCTGCGCATCAAGAAGCGTTTCTCTGTTGAGCACATTCACATTCAGATGATGTCCGCCCTTCTCGGCATATCCGTCAAGCAGACCGATCAGGTTTTCTATCTGAGCCTCATTTGGTTCATTATTTGCCATATTATTCGTCCTCCGTTTCGTCTATAGCGGTCTCCGTCGGCTGACAGCAGGCGCTCTTTTCGCCCGAGCAGTCAGTGGAGTTATATCTTTTAACTTTCATACCGTTCTCGCCCTCTTCGACCGAGACAGTAAGATGTCCGTCGCCCGATGCTATCAGCTTGTCGATCATTTCAACAAGCTCATCAAGCTGACCGTTATCCTCGTCCTTAGTTACATTATACCCCATCTTCGAGATCCCTCGCTATGCTCTCAATGTCGATATCTCCTGCGAACACCTCATCGTCCTTTCCGAGTGCTCCCGGAATGACTGTGAATGTGTTCGAGATACCGTCCTGAGCGTGCCTGAACGGAAGCTTAGCAACCGAGGAAAGTGATGCCGCCGCACCGTGAGTATCTCTTCCGTGCATCGGGTTTGCTCCCGGTGCAAGAGGCACTCCTATCTTTCTGCCGTCAGGTGTCGAGCCTGTTTTCTTTCCGTAAACTACGTTTGAGGTTATAGTCAGTATCGACATTGTGGGTATACCGTCTCTGTAGGTATGGTGCTTTCTGATCTTGTTCATGAAGCGCTTTACTATATCTACAGCTATGCTGTCAACCCTGTCATCATTGTTTCCGTACTTCGGGAAGTCGCCCTCTACCTCATAGTCAACAACGACATTCTTGGCGATGTCAATTACCTCGCCCTTGCGGTTTTTGATCTCAACATCTTTTCTGATAGGCTTAACCTTTGCATACTTGATAGCAGAAAGCGAATCTGCAACTACGGAAAGTCCTGCGATACCTGTCGCAAAGTAACGCTTTACATCTCTGTCATGCAGAGCCATCTGCACTCTCTCATAGCTGTATTTATCGTGCATATAATGGATAACATTCAGAGTGTTTACATATAGTCCTGCAAGCCACTCCATCATGTCATCGTACTTTTCCATTACATCGTCATAATCAAGATACTCAGTATCAACAGGTCTGTACTTAGGTCCTACCTGAAGTCCGAGTCTCTCATCAACACCGCCGTTTATAGCATAGAGCAGGCACTTTGCAAGGTTTGCCCTTGCGCCGAAGAACTGCATCTCCTTGCCGACAACCATAGAGGATACACAGCAGGCGATAGCATAGTCATCACCGTGAGTTACTCTCATAAGGTCATCGTTCTCATACTGTATAGCAGATGTCCTGATAGACATTTTAGCGCAGAATCTCTTGAAGTTATGAGGAAGCTTAGTTGACCACAGCACCGTCATATTAGGCTCGGGTGCAGGTCCGAGATTGTTAAGTGTGTTCAGGTATCTGAACGAGGTCTTTGTTACCATCGGGATACCGTCAATAGAAACACCGCCGATAGACTCTGTTACCCAAGTCGGGTCGCCTGAGAAAAGCTGATTGTACTCGGGAGTTCTTGCAAACTTCACAAGTCTGAGCTTCATGATAAAATGATCTATAAGCTCCTGAGCCTCGCTCTCGGTGAGGATTCCCCTGTCCATATCACGCTGAATGAAAATGTCAACAAATGTCGATGTTCTTCCAAGCGACATAGCAGCACCGTTCTGCTCCTTGACTGCTGCAAGGTAGCCGAAGTACAGCCACTGTATAGCCTCTCTTGCATTCTTTGCAGGCCTTGAAATATCGCAGCCGTAGATCTGTCCGAGCTCTTTAAGCTCTCCCAGAGCTCTTATCTGCTCTGCAAGCTCCTCTCTGAGCCTGATATTCTCTGAGGTCATTCTCACCAGTGAATTAGCAAGCTGATCCTTCTTATCAAGTATCAGATAGTCTATTCCGTAAAGTGCAATTCTTCTGTAGTCGCCGATTATTCTTCCTCTGCCGTAAGCATCGGGAAGACCTGTCAGGATAGCTGCGTGTCTTGCCATTCTCATTTCGGGAGTGTAGGCATCAAAAACGCCCTGATTGTGCGTTTTTCTGTATTTCGTAAATATCTCGTTCACCCTGTCGGAAACAGTATAGCCGTACTGCTCGCAGGCAGCCTGAGCCATTCTGAGACCGCCGAAGGGCTGCAGCGAACGCTTAAAAGGCTTGTCTGTCTGAAGTCCTACGATCTTCTCTAAGTCTTTATTAAGATAGCCTGCCTTATGAGAGGTTATAGTCGAGATTATATCGGTGTCCATATCAAGAACACCGCCTGCTGCTCTCTCCTTTGCAGCAAGATCGGTTACCTGCTCCCAGAGCTTTTTTGTAGCCTCGGTAGGACCTTCAAGAAAGCTTTCATCACCCTCATAGAGCTTATAGTTTTTCTGAATAAAGTCACGCAGATTGATTGAGGTTTTCGACCATTTTCCGGGCACAAAGCCCTCCCATTCATCTAAAAAGTTTCTTTCCATTTTTACATACTCCCGTCACTCTGTACATTTATTATCCACTAAAATAGTATCATATACTTTTTCCGACTTCAAGCCTTTTCAATAAAATATTACCACTGCATAACAGAACTTTAAGAATTGAGTTATGCTCTCTCAACCTTTAGAAGATTTGTTGTACCACTCATTCCGAGAGGTACACCCGCAGTGATAACTACAAGGTCGCCCTTTTTGAGGTAGCCCTTTTTGAGCGACACCTCAACTGCGTGTCTGATAAGGTCATCTGTGTTGGTTTTCTCTTCAATTACTCCCGACAGTATGCCCCACGAGAGATTGAGCTGATGACAGGTTGTCTCATCGGGAGTGAGTGCGATTATCGGGCAGTTTGGTCTGAACTTTGAAAGTGTTCTCGCAGTAGTTCCGCCCTTGGTAACTGTGAGTATAGCTGCCGCATCAAGGTCATGTGCAGTAGTCACAGAGGCATGAGCGATAGCGTCAGTGATGGACGGGTCAACCGCATCGGGACGGTTTTTGAACCTTTTGATATAGTCTATATCCTTTTCGGTTGTTTCAGCAATAAGGCTCATAGCCTTTACCGCCTCAACAGGATACTTTCCTGCTGCTGTCTCACCCGAAAGCATTATTGCGGAAGAACCGTCATAAATTGCATTTGCAACATCTGTGATCTCAGCTCTGGTAGGTCTTGCGTGCTGTATCATAGATTCAAGCATCTGTGTTGCTGTAATAACGTTCTTTCCTGCATTGTATGCCTTGGTTATAAGCTCCTTCTGTATAGCAGGTATCTGCTCGAAGGGTATCTCAACACCCATATCGCCTCTTGCAACCATAATGCCGTCGGCAGCATCGAGTATCTCATCAATATTTGATACGCCCTGAGCATTCTCTATTTTAGCGATTATCCTCGGATTAAACCAGCCAAGGCTCTGAGTGAACTTTCTGAGATAGATAACATCAGCACCCGTTCTTACAAACGATGCTGCAATATAGTCAAAACCCATTTTTGCGCCGAACTCGAGGTCGGACATATCTGCATCTGAGATGTACGGCATCGAAAGGTTGACCTCGGGCACATTTATACCCTTGTGATCGGAGACCTTTCCGCCCCTGACTACAGTACAGATAATATCGTTTCCTGTGATCTTCTCGGTCACAAGCTCGATAGCACCGTCATCTATCAGTATTCTCGTGCCTGCCGAAACATCTTTCGGGAGGTTTTTGAAAGTGATCGAAGCCTTCTCGTTTGTACCCTCGACATCATCGGTAGTGAGGACAAAGCTTTGGCCGTCTTCAAGTATAACGGGCTCGCCGTTTTTGAAGCAGCCTACCCTGACCTCGGGTCCTTTTGTATCAAGCAGGGTCGCAATATTAAGCCCCAGCTCCTCTCTGAGCCTTACTACCTGCTCAAAACGCTTTTTGTGTACCTCATGCTCGGAGTGCGAGAAGTTGAACCTCGCAACGTCCATGCCGTTCAGCATTAGCTGCCTGAGGACATTATCGTCATCAGTGGCAGGACCGATCGTACAAACTATCTTCGTTTTCTTCATTGATACTTCTCCTTATCTCAAAGCGGAGAGAAAACCTCCGTCTGTAAACTCATACTTTAAGTATACAACATATTGTATTTTTCGTCAAGTAGAAACCTTACATATATGTAAGCATTAAATTGTGCATATTAAATAGTATAAGAAAAAAGGTGTAAAAAGTATACAAAAATTATTTGCAGACAATTCACAGATTTGTCTGCGTATTTATAAAAAAGGACTTGACAAACAGAGTTAGAAGTGTTATACTTTAGTTATTAAAAGCTTAAAAGCGATAAAGTATCAGAAAGGGTGTCATACATGATCATTATTCTCAATCAGAAAGCAACAGAAGAAAAAATAAAGGAGCTTGTTGAAGGCTTCCACGCTCAGGGGCTGAAAACGAACGTATCTCAGGGCTCGCATACAACTATTGTGGGTCTTATCGGTGATACTACAGTACTCGATATAGATAACCTCAAGGGCGCTGATTACGTCGCTGACGTAAAGCGTGTATCAGAGCCTTACAAGAAGGCTAACAGAAAAATGCACCCCGAGGATTCCCTCATCAAGGTGACTGACGATGTAACGATCGGAAGCGGTATTTTCAATGTTATCGCAGGTCCGTGCTCGGTAGAGACTGAGGAGCAGATCATCGGTGTGGCTGAGGACGTTAAGAAAAGCGGAGCAACACTTCTCAGGGGCGGTGCTTTTAAGCCGAGAACCTCGCCTTACTCCTTTCAGGGGCTTGGCGGTGACGGTCTGAAGCTTCTGCTTGAGGCTAAAAAGGCTACAGGGCTTCCGATAGTAACCGAGCTTATGAATTTAGAGAACATAGATATGTTTGCTGATGTTGATGTTATCCAGATCGGCGCAAGGAATATGCAGAACTTTGACCTTCTTAAAGAGGTCGGTAAGAGCAAGAAGCCTATACTTCTGAAAAGAGGCCTTGCAAACACAATTGAAGAGTGGCTCATGAGTGCCGAGTACATTATGGCAGGCGGAAACGAGAACGTTATCCTCTGCGAGAGAGGTATCAGAACCTTTGAGACTGCCACAAGAAACACTCTGGACATTTCGGCAGTGCCTATGCTCAAAAAGCTTTCTCACCTGCCTGTAGTTATCGACCCAAGCCATGCAACAGGACTTTCGTGGATGGTAGCTCCTCTTGCAAAGACAGCAGTTGCCGCAGGTGCAGACGGTCTTATGATAGAGGTTCACAATGATCCTCCGAAGGCACTCTGCGACGGTGCTCAGTCGCTCAATCCTGTTCAGTTTGATGAGCTTATGCAGGACATCAAGAGAAGAGTTGAATTTGAGGGCAAGCGCTTCGGTAAATAAATTCCCGGGAAATCCTCCTGCTCGTCAGGAGGATCCTTTTTTTATAACGAAAAGGCAGGGCGGGCTTATTCAAAAGGGCGCTTGTTCGGCTAAAGACTTGCTGCGGTTGACAAAGCTCTCCTTATTGTGGTATAATACAGTATTATAGACTTATGCTGCGGAGAAACGACTATGTTTGGATATGTCAGAGCTTTCAAGCCGTATATGAGAATGTATGAATATGAAGCCTACAGAGGTGTTTACTGCGGTGTCTGCAAGGAGCTGTCAAAGCAGTACGGCTTTGTGACAAGGCTGCCGCTAAGCTATGACATAGCCTTTCTCGGGCTTATGGAGCTATCCCTCAGGGATAAGCAGATCAAAACCTGCCGGAAGCGCTGTCCGCTGCACCCGATAAACAAGACCGTATGTCTTACCTCAAATGAGGGGCTGGAGCTTACCTGTGCGGCATCTGTGATACTTACCTATCATAAGCTCCGTGACGATATGAGCGATAAAGGCGCACTAAAGAAAATAGCTGCTTTGGCTCTTCTTCCGTTTTTCAGAAGGGCAAACAGTAAAGCCTCGAAGCTTTATCCAGAGCTTTCAAAGCGTGTATCAAGGGCTATGAAGAAGCAGTCTGAGATCGAGAAGCTTCGCACCGACAGCATAGACCGTGCGGCTCACCCTACAGGAGAGATGATGTCCGCTGTGTTTTCACAGCTTTCCGACTGCCCTGCCGTAAAGACCGAGCTTGAACGCTTCGGGTATCTGCTCGGACGGTTTGTGTATATCTGCGATGCGATCGACGATCTGGAGGACGATATAAGAACGGGCGGCTATAATACACTTTCAGAACGCTTTTGCAAAAACGGTTATAATAAAAATGTAAGAAAGCAGATATTGTCCTACTGTACCGACAGCATTATGCTGACACTCGGAAGCCTGGCTGAATCCTATGTTAAGCTTCAGCCGCTGAGATATAAGGACATAATCGACAACATTATATATCTGGGACTTAAAAGCTCCTACAGAGCAGCAATCCCGAAAAGAAAGGACAGACAGCATGAACAATGACCCATATAAGGTGCTCGGAGTTTCAAGGAATGCCTCCGAGGACGAGATAAAGCAGGCTTACAGAAATCTTGCTAAGAAATATCACCCCGATCAGTATGAGGACAACCCTCTCAAAGACGTTGCCGCTGAGAAAATGGAGGAGGTCAACGCCGCTTATGATGAGATAATCTCTCAGAGAAGAGGCAACAGCTACAGCTCTGATAATACCTCCTCTGCCTATGACAGCAACTATGTCAGAAACCTTATCCAGCAGAACAACATAACCGCTGCAGAGCAGATCCTTGACGGTGTTCCCGGGCAGATGCGTGATGCTGAGTGGTTTTTCCTGAAAGGTTCAGTCTGCTACAGGAGAGGCTGGCTGAACGAAGCCGTATCAAACTTCGGAAGAGCGACCTCAATGAACCCCTCAAACCGTGAGTACGCTGCCGCTTATAAGAATATCACAAACCAGCAGCAAGGCAATATGGCAGGAAACCCCTATACTCGGCAGACTGCTGCAGGCCCCTCGGGCTGTGACTGCTGTACATCGCTTTGTCTTGCAGACTGCTGCTGCGAATGTATGGGCGGAGACCTTATCCCCTGCTGTTAAACTATGAAAGATAAAATATCATTCACAGTCGCTCTGGGCGGTATATGCTCGGCAGTTTGTGTGTTCACGATGTTCCTGAGTGGTTTTCTGCCTATGTTCGGATACACGATACCTGCCTTTGCAGGCTTTATGATGGTTGTAATGGTGGTGGAAACCAGCATCGGCTGGGCAATGGCTACCTATTGCAGTGTAAGTCTGCTGTGCATTTTTGTCACCCCGAATTATGAGTCCTCACTGCTGTTCATTCTGTTTATGGGTTACTACCCGATACTTAAATATTATCTCGACAGGCACTTTAAGAAGCCTGTCAGGATAGCAGTAAAATTAATTGTATATAACGCGGCAATAGTGCTGTTTTATATGGCTTTCAGATTCATTTTCACATCTGTTGATATGATCGAAGGGCTTGAGCGTTTCGGAAAGTATGCTCCGCTGGTGCTGTGGCTTATGGCAAATGCAGTTCTGCCCGTTTATGACTATGCTCTGACACAGCTTACCGAGGTTTATACTCAGTGGTTCAGGAAGAAGATACTAAAGCGCAAATAAGCGTAAAAGCGCACTTTCAGAAGTGATAGTGAATAAAATCGGCTTTGAAAACTTTTAAAAAGAGGCGGTAATCAACAAAAATCACCGCCTCTGTATTTTTTTTGAAAAATCTCTTGACAAGTCAGTTTCAATGTGATATAATAATTATCGTCAATTGAGAGCAAGCGGGTGTAGTTCAGTGGTAGAACTCCAGCCTTCCAAGCTGGCCATGTGGGTTCGATTCCCATCACCCGCTCCATTTATTTATGCGTCATTAGCTCAGTTGGATAGAGCAACCGCCTTCTAAGCGGTAGGTCGCAGGTTCGAATCCCGCATGGCGTACTTCCCGACTAAGCAGGTCAACCCACTTTTACGGTGCAATACCTCAGTCGGTGTATAAGCGTATGGTGGGTATAGCGTAGCTGGCCTAACGCGTCAGTTTGTGGCACTGAAGACCGTGAGTTCGAATCTCACTACCCACCCTTGAATGAAAAGCCTTGCGATTGCAGGGCTTATTTTTTTTGCAAAAAAAGCGGTACAGATAAACTGTACCGCTTTGGTTCACGCTTTCCAGAGCCCGTGAAGATTGCAGTATGCGTAAACGCCGTCTACAGTTTCATCGGCAGCGATTGTAAACTCAGCCGCAGGAGCCTCGCCTGCTTTGAGATTTCTTACATAGAAGCCCCTGTCAGTTGAAACTGCGATGAACTCGATAAAGTGCTCCTCGAGCATAGGGTGATCTACCTCACCGACCTTTACAGATACCTTAGTGCCCTCAACTGTATAAACAGGAACGTGCTTTTCAGTCGCAGCGTCAACAGAGCCTGCCTCAAGCTTTCTGAAGCCTGTCTTGCCCGTGTCCTTCGACTTATCCCCTGCTCTTACCAGAGCTGTGATACCGCCGCAGCCCTCACATACAAAAAACTTTCTGTTCATTAGTAAAACCTCCTTTATATAATGTCGCATTCCGACAACCCCATTATAACACATAAATCCGTCCTTGTAAAGCCTTTACATTTGTTAAAAGATATGCTATAATACAGTCAAGGAGGAATAGAAATGTTTGTATTAGCGATAATTTCACTGGCGGCAGCGGTAGGCTGTCTGTTTTTCACGATAGCAGTTAAGCCTAAGAACAAGATACTCAAACCGATCGCAGCCATCGGGATAATAGTTTTCATAACTCTTGCGGTAGTGTTTGCGTTTCTGCATTATGTTCCGAAAGACGAAAGCGCCGACACAGGCTCTTATACAGACTACGGAAAGAAAGCCGTTATATATTTTGAATAAGATACGCCGTCTCAGATTGAGGCGGCGCTTTTGTTATTTATCATTAACAAATCATTGTTCGGAATTTTGTGTATTTATACAAAATTTGCTCGATTATGCTGCCAGCATACCAAAAATGTAAAATAATGTGTTATAGTATTATTGTTAGTTAAGGTGCTCGGAAAAAGCATTATAAGCAATCCCTTTAACATATCAATATATCAACTTTTTAATTTTTAGCTGCTTATTCATATCCCCAAAAAACACTGACTGTCCGAGCACTTAACTTTCACAATCAGATTCCGATCTGATGAAGGCTTGGGGTAAGGGCATAAGCCCGAAAAAACCGCCCTCCATAACGGAGAGCGGTTTGTTTTTGGAATAATTGCTTAAAATTACACTTGATTTATTCTTCCAAAAGTGGTATTATAAAGGTAAATAAGGAAGTGATAAAGATGCCTGAACTCAGCAGATTTGGCGGTATGATCATTTATATGTTATTCAAAGACATAGGACAGCACCATAAGCCGCACGTTCATGTATATTATGGAGAATATGAAGCAGCAATAGCTATAGACGGCGAACTGCTTGCCGGCTCTCTCCCAAGAAAGCAGTTAAAGATCATTACCGGCTGGCTTGCTTATCACGAGGAAGAAGCCTATAAAGCATGGAATTTTGCAGTCAGAGGAGAACACTTTGAAAAAATCGAACCAATGAAATGAGGTGAACCGGTATGTATATCAAAGACGATATTTGTTATGCAGGTCAGCTCGAAGAGGGTATGAAGGTTACAGCAGCAAAACCCCTGCGTGGAAGAATGATGCTGGTCACATTCTCTACAGGCGAGCAAAGACTATTTGATACAACGAAACTTACAGGAAGTGCATTTGAACCCTTAAACGATGAAAAAATATTTAATTCTCCTACAATTTTTCACGGAGTGATAACCTGGAACAACGGAGAAATAGATATTGCTCCCGAAACAGTCTACAAAGAGAGCTACGCCTACGAAAAAGACGTTATTTAGTTCAAGCTGAAAAAACCGCCCTCCGTAACGGAGAGCGGTTTTCATTATACTTTAATTACGTTGCAATTGCAGCAAGTATTAGCCAAGCTCAGCAAAGTACTTGATAGTTCTTACCATCTGGCTGGTGTAGCTGTT
>DGRP01000105.1 GCA_002391065.1 Ruminococcus sp. UBA4385
GCCCACGATCCTTGACGTAGGTTTTGAGCTCCTTATCATCAATTCTGCGGTCAATGTTCTCCATGACTGCCAGCAGACTTGCTTCTGTAAAGTGCGCAGGCGGCTTTGTTTCACAGTCCCGCACCTCTGCCGATTCTATCTGCACTATCTGATTTTTGAAATATGCCGGGACAGGAGCTTGATCTGCTCCCTTCCGGTTATACTTTCTCCACCCCAGCTCTATCGGGCTTTTGACGGTAAGACGGAAAATCTCGCCCTCCACCTCAAACTCAAACTTCTTTTCAAGGTAGGTGTAGGGCATATCAAATGCCGAAAGAAAGCGGTTTATGACAAGCAGCACTATCTTCTTTTCGCTGTCATTCAGCTCTGTTTCATAAAGCCGCCCTATAAGATTGGTCGGGATTATAGCGTGATGATCGGTTATCTTCGCATTATTCACCACCCGCTTATCGATATTAAGCCCCTGGGTCAGCAGCTTGTCCGTCCTTGCCTTGTCATAGCTTGCAAGGCATTTTACAACGCTTTCTGCGTAGGCGGTCATATCTTCGGGGATATAGCTACTGTCAGTCCTCGGATAGGTCAGCAGCTTCTTTTCATATAGGCTCTGCGCTGCTTTGAGCGTAGCAGCGGCGGTCATGCCGTAGGTCTCATTGGCTTCTCTCTGCAATGAGGTCAGGCTATGCAACAGAGGACGGTTTTCCTTTCTTTCCTCCGCCAGCGCAAAACAGACAATAGCTTCCTTGCCGCTGCACTTATTAGCAACCGCCTCGGCTTCCTCTCTTGTATCAAAGGTACGGGCGCACTCGGCACCGTTATCAAGCACCACCTTGAAATATGCCTTTTTCTCAAAGGCAGCTATCTGGGCTTCACGCTCTGCTATTATATTCAGTACAGCGTTTTTGACCCTCCCCGACCTGTGCCGCTGATCGGTTTTAAGGCTATAATACCGTGACAGATTTATCCCGAAAAGCCAGTCGGACTTTGCCCTTGCAAATCCCGCCTTAAACATGCTGTCAAGCTCTGCGGAATCCAACAGATTATTCATGCCCTCCCGGATTGCTTCGTCCGTCAGAGAACTTATCCAAAGCCTTTTGACAGACTTATCACAACCGAGATAGGAGTAGATATATCTGAATATGCACTCGCCTTCACGCCCTGCATCACAGGCATTTATTATCTCGGTCACATCGTCACGCATAAACAGCTTTTTGAGAAAAGCTATCTGTGTTCCGTAGCCGTTAATGGGAAACAGCTTGAAATCGGGTATCATCGGAAGGTCTGACATCGACCACTTTTTGAAGCCATAGTCCTCCGGGAAACCGATACCCACAAGATGACCTATAGCGTTAGTTACTATGTAGCCGTTTCCCTGCCAGTAAAAGCGTTTGCCCTCGGACACCTTTTCGGTTGCACCCACGCAGTAGGCAACATTCATCGCCACAGAGGGCTTTTCACACATAATCAGTCGCATGGGCAGTCACACACCCTTCCTATAAAATCAGCGCCGTTTCGCAGCTTATCTGCAAGCTGCACGGAGAGGGAGATAATAAACTCTGGTGTATTGAAATTCTCGATTTCAAAGCTCTCCACGCGGTACACCGAGGTAATATCATCGTCGGTCACTGTAAGAGTGAATACCGGAATGACCTCGTTATACTCCTCCACATAGACAATATCATACCCGCGCTCAACGGTCTTTCTGCCGTCATCGGAAATATAGCTGTCAAGCTTGAAATATGCAAGATGTGCCATATCTACAAACAGCGCATTGTTTCTGTCGGCAGCGGGCAGGATAAGTTCGCCTGTGTGGTCATCAATTGCCGTAATATCGTATCTGTTGAGGATAGCCAGCGGCAGAACACCGTTCTTGATCTTGTCGAGCTCCGAGAAAGCTGCTTCAAGCATTGCCCTTATCTCATCAGCCTCATAGTCATAGCAGCAGTCCTCCTGCTCCATGCACATCTCGACTATCGCTTCCATAAGCTTATTGGTTATCGTTATAAATCTCATCATATATTTGTCCTTTCATAATAGGGATAGCTCCCTGCGGCTCTAACCGCAGGGGTATCCAAAATGTTTATCAGTCCTCGGAATCCTCGTCCCTTTCTTCCTTTCTGCGTACTACTATGCTTAAAACAAGTACCAACGCAGAAACTGCAAGAAGAACAACAGGCATATTTGATGTTTCAGGTGTAACGCCTGTGTGGGGATTGCTTACGGGAGGTGTTTCTGTATGCGGAGTGTCCTCATGAGGAGTATCCTCGTCAGGCTTGTGCTCATCATACATGACCACCTCTGTAATGCTGCCGTCAGCATTGACGGTAAACTCCACATCGTTTGCGATCTTGTATCCTTCGGGTGCAATGACCTCATGAAGGGTATAGGCCTCACCTGCAATAAGGAGAGCCTCGATATAGTGGGCTTCATTAGTGCTTACCCATTCCTCGACTACGTTTCCGTCCCTGTCGATGATCTGTAAAGTCGCACCGGGAAGCTCCTCTCCGGTGGTAATATCACGCTTGGAAACCTTGACCTTTGTGGTATCATCGTACATTTCGACCTTTGTGATCTCTCCGTTTTCATCGACTACGAAAGTAACATCATTTGCTACAACATAGCCATCGGGAGCGATTTCCTCATGCAGAGTGTATTCGCCGCCTGCTTCAAGGACACCGTTTATCTCGTGAGCGTTCTCGCCGGAGAACCACTCGTCAACGATGCTGCCCTCGCTGTCAATGACCTGAAGCTTTGCACCTGCGATCTCCTTTTCACCAGTAATGTCATACTTGGTGATAGTCACCTTTGTGACCTCATCGGTCATATATACCTTGTCAACAGTACCATTTTCAGATACAGTAAAGATAATATCCTCGGCAAGTACATAGCCTGTCGGTGCGCTTACCTCGTGAAGAATGTAGGTCTTGCCTGCAATAAGCTGTGCCTCGACAAGGTGTGCGTCAGCGGTGCTTGTCCACTCGTCGATCACATTGCCCTCTGTATCAAGGAGCTGTAAAACTGCACCCACAAGCTCATCGGGAACAGTATCATC
>DGRP01000149.1 GCA_002391065.1 Ruminococcus sp. UBA4385
CTGATCTGCTCTTTCCATGAGGTGCCGTTTTTGCGCTGCTCCCACTCATAATGATCTACAGACCTACCCTTGCCTTTGAGATTCGGGTGGATGTCGATACCAAATGCCCTGCACACCCCGTCAGAGTTTTGTCGGAACTGTCGCAACGACTCTTTGTTGGCGTAATACTTCTGACCTGATAGCGAATAGGAACAGATTATAATATGCGAATGCAAGTGATCTTTATCAACGTGAGTTGCGATGACCGCCTGAGCATCATCACCAAAGATTTTTGCGGACCATCGTCATTGCTATTTTATGGGCAAGCTCCGGCGTAACGTTATCGTCGGGCGAGAACGACTGGATATAGTGAAGTGAAGCGCTTTCACCGAGCCCTTACCCTCCAAAGGCGGAGGGCTATCGAAGTGGTCACGAGCGAATTGGTTGTAAACGAGCCCCATCTGATCGCAGGCCGATTCAGCATCCGTTATACAGTTTATGGAGGTCGTGTAGAGCAGCGATTCGGTCTTGTCGGGGTCAAGTATGTACCTCAGACTTTTCTCGACAGTAGTGTGGATAGCGATACATTTACAGTACGGGATACTATTTTACCGAAATCACGCTGCTAAGAGATGATTTCACAGGAGCTGATTATCACATCGAACTCTCTGTATTTGTTAGGTTTAATGAGTGTGTATTCAATCCTGTAACCAAATGGCATAAAGTTAAGATATACATCAACGAGCCTGTTGTTCTGAACTATAATTCTATCAACTATATCGCCATATAAATTACTGTTTTCAATATCGAACGTATCCGTGGCTTTTATTATACTGATTTGCTCCTTGATTTTCTCTATCTGTTTCTCAAAGATAGCCGCTGCATTTGTGCCTGCGTATATTTTCTCATTAAGCTCTTCTATACGCTGTGTGTAAAACTGATTCTGTTCCGCAAGGTCGTCCTTTGAGATAAGCCCTTCAAGCATAAGGTCGATAGCGTTCTTCTTTTTCTGTTTCAGGCTTTCAACTTCCTTTTCAAATATGGCAACGTCGACAGGGTTCTGTGCTTTTTGTATTTCGCAAATGTCAGCCCAAAACTGTTTTTCAATTTCAGACTTAGACACCTGAATTCTTTGAAGCACATATTTTATACAGCGTTCTACTGATTCCACAAGTATCGTTTTATTGTCGCAGCCTATTATGTCTCCGTTGTGCGAGGTCGTAGGAGTATCACCGTAGTATGCTCTGTTTGTACACCGCAGTGTTAATCTGTGGGTATCGGATTTGGTAGCACCTGACAGGCTGAACGGCTTGCCACACTTTCCGCAGGATACCTTTCCGCTGAACCAATACTTATTAGAATGTCTTCTTCCCTCTGAAATGCTCTTTCCTCTCCTTGCAATTTCAGACTGTACGCCTTTCCAAACCTCATGTGATACGATACCTATATGATGATCTTGGAGCGTTATCATCGGCGTATCGGGATCACTGCCATCGTTCTTTAGCCTGCGCTTGGTCAGATAGCTTTCAGTAACATTTTTCCATTGAGTAAGATCACCGCAGTATTTTTCATTCTTCAAAACAATAAGTACCGAACAGCTTGTCCAAGTTTTTCCTGTTGCGGAAGGTATATTATCGGCATTTAGCCCCTGAGCGATAAGCGTAGAGCCTTTCTTATCATAATAGTATTCGTGAAATATCCTGCGAACGATCTCGGCTTCTTCGGGTATTATTTCGTACTAATTATCGACTATTTTGTAACCGTAGATCTTTCTTTTACCGATCACATCACCCTTTTCCATTCTGCGCTTTAAGCCCCACTTTATGCGCTCGGATATTTTTCTGCTTTCTTCCTGCGCAATAGATGACATTATCGACAAGCGAAGCTCACCGTCCTTGTCGCTGGTGTCAATGCCGTCATTCATAAAGATAACATTGACTCCAAGCTGAGAAAGCTTGCGGGTGTAGGTAAGAGTGTCAACGGTATTCCTCGCAAATCTGCTGACTTCCTTTGTAAGAATGGTGTCTATCTTTCCGTCCTCGCAGTCCTGTATCATCCGGTTGAACCCCTTGCGGTGCTTTGTAGACGTGCCTGTTATTCCCTCGTCATAATAGATCTCGACGAGTTCCCATTCTTCGTGATCGTTGATATAGTCGTTGAAATAACTGCGCTGTGTGGCAAGGGAATTTAATTGATCCGAGAAGTCAGTAGAGACCCTGCAGTAAGCAGCTACTCTCTTTTTATTATTTTTTCTATACATTGTACCTCCTTCCCCCATTGATCGGGGATAAATTCCCCCTGCTATTTTAATTTTACACTTTAAAGCATGATATGTCAAGTGCTTTTTATGCGGCGGTCAAATGCCTTTATGTAAAGCAGTACAGCAGGGGCAAAGATCATCTTTTGTTCTTACGCTGCCGGATCGTTATCATTATTATCAGTAGCACTATCCGTCTTGACCGTATTCATTTCTATCAGCCTTTCAAGCTGCTCCGCTGTCAAAAGCCCCTGCTTGAAAAAAGCCTTGTAATACCCGATCTTCATAGCTCTGATAAATGCCTGACGGCTTTCCTCGGATATTTCAATCTTATCCCCTGTGGGTCTGTTGTCTTTTTCTTTCTGTTCCAAAATTCTGCTCAAATATTTATCCTCCCATTTCATAGTGTTTAGTCAGTTGCGAGGATAAAAGTTACACGTACTTTCATTGATTGTCATTCCTTTCTCTTAGCGTTTATTATCGCTTTTTCTGTTTTTTCTTCACCTGCTCCTGCCGTTTGCGTTCTTCCTCGACAAGGTTGC
>DGRP01000075.1 GCA_002391065.1 Ruminococcus sp. UBA4385
GCATCAACCCTGATGAGTGCGTAGCCCTCGGTGCAGCATATCAGGGCGCAGTTCTTGCAGGTGATGTCAAGGACGGACTTCTCCTCCTCGATGTTACACCTCTGTCCCTCGGACTTGAAACAATGGGCGGTGTCTGCACAAAGATCATCGAGAGAAACACCACTATCCCGACCAAGAAGTCGCAGATATTCTCTACCGCTGCAGACAATCAGTCGGCAGTTGATATAAACGTTCTTCAGGGCGAGCGTGAGTTTGCAAAGGACAACAAGCAGCTCGGAATGTTCCGTCTTGACGGTATCGCTCCTGCTCCGAGAGGAGTACCTCAGATCGAGGTAACCTTCGATATCGACGCTAACGGTATCGTTCATGTATCGGCTAAGGATCTTGGCACAGGCAAGGAGCAGAACATCACTATTACTTCTTCGACAAATATGTCCAAGGACGACATTGATAAGGCTGTCAAGGAGGCAGAGGCATTTGCTGCTGAGGACGCTAAGAAGAAGGAAGACGTTGATGCAAGAAATCAGGCTGACCAGATGTGCTTCCAGTGCGAGAAGGCACTCGGTGAGTTCGGCGACAAGGTAGATGCAGCTGACAAGAGCGACTGCGAAGCAAAGATAAATGCAGTTAAGGAAGCTCTCAAGGGAACTGACGTTGAGGCTATCAAGGCTAAGAACAAGGAGCTTGAGGATTGCTTCCAGAAGATTGCTACAAAGGTATATCAGCAGGCAGGTGCACAGGCTCAGGGTGCTCAGGGCTTTGACCCGAACAACATGGGCAACATGGGCGGAGGAGCTGCTGACAGCGGCAGCCAGAACGGCGGAGATGATGTTATTGACGCTGAGTTCCATGACGCAAACTAATACTCAGATTTAATACCGCAGCCTCTGCTCTTTGGAGCAGAGGATTTGCGTGTTTAAGGAAGGTAATGGCTTATGGCAGAAAATAAAAGAGATTACTATGAAGTCCTCGGTGTATCAAAGGGTGCTTCCGACGATGAGCTCAAAAAGGCATTCAGAAAGCTTGCCAAGCAGTATCATCCGGACCTTCACCCCGGCGATAAGCAGGCAGAGGAAAAATTCAAAGAGGTAAACGAGGCATATGAGGTGCTCTCTGACCCTGAGAAAAGGGCGAGATATGACCAGTTCGGTCATGCAGGCGTAGATCCGAACTATGGCGGCGGAGCAGGCGCAGGCGGTTTTGGCGGCTTCGGAGATATGGGCGATATTTTTGATTCTATCTTCGGCGGATTCGGCGGCTTCGGCGGAGGCAGACGCTCCAATCCGAATGCTCCGCGCAGAGGTGAAGACGTTAAAGCAAGCGTTATCATCGACTTTATGGAGGCCTGCAAGGGCAAGAGCGTAAACATCAAGGTTGCCCGTGCTGAAAAATGTTCAGCCTGCGGCGGCTCAGGTGCGGAGCCTGGTTCAAGCCCGAAAACCTGTCCCGATTGTAACGGTACAGGCTCGGTAAGGATAACTCAGAGAACTCCGTTCGGAAATATAGCCCAGACCTCAACCTGCAACAGGTGTTGCGGAAAAGGAAAGATCGTTGATAATCCCTGCCGTGTCTGTGGCGGTGTCGGCAGAGTGAGAAGCACTGTAGAAAAGACCGTTGATGTTCCTGCAGGAATTGATGACGGTCAGACACTCAGGGTTTCGGGCGAGGGCAACGGAGGCTATAACGGCGGCCCGAGCGGTGATCTTCACATCAATGTAACTGTCCGTCCCGACCCTCTGTTCGAGCGTGACGGCTACGATGTATGGACAGACATTCCGCTTACTTACACACAGGCAACTCTGGGTGATGAGATCACAGTGCCTACAGTTGACGGCAAGGTCACATATAAAGTTCCCGAGGGCACTCAGACAGGCACAGTATTCCGTCTGAGGGGCAAGGGTATCAAGAAGATAAACCGCCCCGATCACGGCGACCACTACGTCAGAGTGAATGTTGAAGTGCCTAAAAACCTCACGAAGGAGCAGAAACAGAAGCTCAAGGAGTTTGAGCAGTCTCTGACAGATAACAACTACGCTAAGAGAAGCACGTTCTTTGATAAGCTTAAAAAGAAGTTCAAATAATAAAAACAGGACTGAATTTTCAGTCCTGTTTTTTGTACTCTTATTTCTTCTCCAGTATGCAGACGGCTGTTGCCGAGATCCCCAGACCCTCGCCCGTAAATCCGAGCTTTTCTTCTGTTGTTGCCTTGACCGATACCCGAGAGACCTCACAGCCGACAGCCTCGGCAAGCGTCTCACGCATTTTTACGATGTGAGGCGCAAGCTTCGGTGCCTGCGCACATATTGTTGAGTCGATGTTGCCAACCCTCCAGCCCTCACGGTCAATGACGGCTATAACCTCACGCAGAAGTGCAATGCTGTCAGCACCCTCGTATTTCGGATCATTGTCAGGGAAGAGCTTTCCTATGTCCCCGAGAGCCAGAGCTCCGAGAATCGAATCCATTATTGCGTGTGTGAGCACATCAGCATCGGAGTGTCCGAGCAGACCCTTTTCATAGGCAATCTCAACGCCCCCGATAATGAGCTTTCTCCCCTCGGTAAGGCGGTGGACATCATATCCGTGTCCTATGCGAAAATTCATAGCGTCCTCCTTTTTGTACTGTTTATTTTATTTGCTGTACAATAAAATGTACTATATTTCCTTATAGTTGCCTAAGAACTTAAAGTACGAAAGCTCCGACCTAAGTTCATTCATAAGCTTTTTTACATCGGGGTCATCAATATCGCCCTCAAAGTCGAGGTAAAACACTACATCAAAGTCAGTGTTTGCAATAGGTCGGCTTTCAATCATTGTGAGATTAAGCCCTGCAACAGAGAATTTAGTAAGCAGTCTGTAAAGAGCCGACTGTGTGTGCGGAAGTGCCAGAGAAACAGTTACAGTGTCAGCACCCTCTGTTCTCAGGCAGTCCTTTGAAACCAGAATAAACTTGGTGTAGTTCTCACGGGCATCTGTAATGTCACGGAAGAGAATTTCAAGTCCAAGCTCCCGTGCGCATTTCTCTGAGCAGATAGCTGCATAAGGCTCGTCAGAGTCAGCCACATATTCGGCTGCAAGAGCAGTATTAGCATAATGGTGAGCCTTGTATTTGTGCTCACGCAGAAACTCCGAGCACTGCATTATAGCCTGCTCGTGCGAATAAACTATAGTAATGTCTTCGGGCCTTGTTCCTTTCCTTGCGGCAAGGCAGTGTGATACCTTCACCTTAGTTGATGCGCAGATACGCAGATCGTGCTTTTTCATCAGCTCATAGGTGCGGGTTACTGTTCCTGCGGTTGAGTTCGCAATAGGCAGAATACCAAAGTCGGCCCTGCCTGTCTCAACGCTTATGAATATGTCCTCAAAATCGCTGAAAAACAGCGGCTCATGATCGGGGAAAAACTTATCTGCCGCCATGTGAGAATATGAGCCGAAAGCACCCGGAACTGCCGTTACATAGTGTTTGCTAAAGTCCAGATTTTTGTACTCTTCCATTCCGTCAACGTTGAAAAGCTCCTGATACTGGCGGCATTTGGAAATATCCATAATTGTCTGGAACAACACCTTTGAAGCATTCCCGAGACCCTCGGGAGCATTCTTCTCAACAGCGTCAAGAATGACTTGCTCACGCTCCGGCTGGAAGACCTCCATTCCGTTTTCCATTTTGAACTCAGCAACCCTGAAGCTGAGCTCCATTCTCTTATTGAAGAGCTCCTGCATCTGCTTGTTTATCTCATCTATCTGAGCTCTGTACTCATCTAAAAGCATATTAACATTCCTTTCCTAGGGGGCATTAAGGCAACACCGCACGAACCGCGGCTAACGCCTCTGCACATCATCTGCCGT
>DGRP01000120.1 GCA_002391065.1 Ruminococcus sp. UBA4385
TGAGATCATAAACAGATAGCGGCAGTATTCCGATTCTCTGTACAGGGTATGTCCTGCAAGGTCAAGGTGATAATTGACAATGCTGGCAGAATTTGAATAAAGCTCAAAGTACATCATTGGGTTATTATCTATTTGGCTTATGTCTTTGCTAAGTCTGATATAAATATCTGTGTCCTTTGTAAATGTATGGCTTTCGGGGTTAAATATACTATTCAGCTCATCAAATGTAGTTACAATATACGGGCTGGCTTTAGTTCCTGCGCCCGAAAGCGCCCCTGCCTTTATCACCACCTGCGGCAGATATGCAAACAGGGTAAACATAAGCGTAAGTGCGCACAAAAGCGAACAAAAACGTTTTCTCATAATATACCTCCTTTAAAAAGAAAAAACCAAGCTTTCAATAATTATTCTATAGTAGAACGGCAAATATGTCAAGTTTTTTAATAAACTTTTATATTTCCCACAAAGCAGCGCCGACATTTTTGTACTAAACGCAGACAAAGACCGCTGTTATCCCTTGACAACAGCGGTGATATATGCTATAATATCCATAAAGAGGAACGTACCGCTAGTAAGCGGCCACCTCCTAAACTAGCTGTTCTTTAAGCAGCCGTCCTTAGTGGTGTTAGGGCGGCTACTTCTTTTTATTGCAGTTGTCGAGTATGACCCCGACAATATTCGTGATAAGTAACATCAAAGTCAGTACCTCGAGTACACTCACTATGCTCACCCCCTTCCGTTAAGTCGGAGGGTAGATTTGACCGCCTACCGTTTTTCACGATACGTTCCCGTATCTACATAGTAACACAAATGTTTTGATATGTCAACACAAAGACCCCGCAAAAGCGAGGTCTTTTCATTCCTGTTGAAACCAGTCGGCAAAGCCGACACCTTACCTGTTCCCTGTTCCCTGTTACCTGTTCCCTACCTACGAAGTCCCTGCATAAAGCCGCCGAGCTCTACCGAGCAGACGTCTCCGCCTATGAGCTTTCCGTCACAGACGATAAGATTGGCTTTTATGCAGTCCTTTCCCGAATAGCCCTTGTAGTTCATGACCGTGTAGGTGTAAACAGTCGCTTTTTTGCCCTTGTAGTCCGACAGGTCAAAGCCCTGCTCCTTCTGAAGGTCATTGTAGGTCTTGTATACCTTATCAAACTTCTCGGGGATAGTTATCTCACGGGTGCTTTCGGGCTTTGTGCTGACCTTCCAGCCCATTTCACTCAGAAATGCCTGACGCTCCTTTTCGCTTCCGAGCTTTGTCTGCGATGCCTTTGCCCTCACCGCCCCGATCACCAGCACCAGAGCCGTCACCGCAAGGGCTATGACCGCCAGCAGAACTGCGCTGTGCTTCAGGTTTCTGAGCTTTACTGTTTTTATGTACATAGCTGTCTCCTTTCCTGCGGAACTGCCTCACTTGTCCGCTTTTTAACAGGTATATGCAGAGCTCTCTCAGCTTATTACAGAACAGCGCATTTTTTCTTGTGTCATGACAGCCTGCTAAGCACTATATACAGTATGGCAAAAATTTGTCCCTTGTGCAAAATAGCTAAATCTCAAAGTGCTATTTAATGTGAATTAACGATTTTGTGCTTTTTCATAAAAATTACTTTGACAAATCGAAAATATGTGGTAAAATAATAATAGGTAACGTCTGTCGCTGTGATGACAGCGTTAAATGACTGCGCCCTCTTAAACGGCAGTGCCGTGCGGAGCAGTCTCCGCAAACCGGCTGTTGCAGTGCGGTATGCGGGCTTATCTATTTCATGTACGTGAAAGGAGCAATGAGCTTATGTCAAAAATAATTGCAGTTACTTCGGGTAAGGGCGGAACAGGAAAATCATCTATCAGCGCCTGCCTGGGTTATGCTCTTGCAAAGCAGGGTAACAGAACCCTTATAATCGAGCTGGACTTCGGTCTGAGATGTATGGACATCATGCTGGGTATGCAGGGTAATATTCCTTATGACCTTGGCGATGTTCTTGAGGGCACCTGTGATGTTTACAAGGCTACAACTACTGTTAAGCTTGCCTCTAACCTGAGTGTGCTCTGCGCACCGAGCGATCCTTTTGTACAGCTCAAGGCTGAGGACATTGAGAAGATCACTCAGGAAATGAGAAAGTATTTTGAATACATCATTATTGACACCTCTGCAGGTATCAACGGTTCTGTATTCGACATTGTAACCAACTCTGACCTTATTCTTATAGTAACTACACCTGACCCTGTCTGTGTAAGAGACGGAAGAATGATGTCCGATGAGTTCTACAAGAGAGGAAACCAGAAGCAGAGACTTGTTATAAACAAGGCTAACAAGAGAATCTTCGAGTATGACGATATGGATGACCTTGATGCTATCATTGATACTATCGGTGTACAGCTTCTCGGCGTTATCCCCGAGGACAGCGCAATTCCGCTTGCAACAGGTAAGGGCGCACCGCTTTCGTCGAGCTCAATGGGCTTCCTTGCATTCTCGGCTATTTCGAGAAGGATCAAGGGCGAGCATATACCGCTTTCGATAAAGGTTTGATAACTGTACTATTATATAAATCGGGGGGATCATTTTGAATATAGCACTTATCGCACACGACTCCAAAAAGGAGCTTATGGTTCAGTTTTGCATAGCTTACTGCGGAGTTCTGAGCAAACACACATTATGCGCTACCGGCACTACCGGAAAGATGGTCGCCGAAGCAACAGGGCTGAGCGTTCAGCGTTATCTGAGTGGTTCTCAGGGCGGAGACCAGCAGATCTCTGCAAGAATCTCCTGCAACGAGATCGACCTGCTTCTCTTTTTCAGAGACCCGATCTCCGCAAAGCCTCACGAGCCCAATGAAGCAAATCTTATGAGACTTTGTGATGTTCACAATATACCTGTGGCTACGAACATAGCAACAGCCGAGGCGCTTATCCATGCGCTTGAGCGAGGCGACCTTGACTGGCGTGATATTGTTAATCCTTCCGCCCCCATGTAAGACCGGAATGAGCGATACTGCAATAAAAAACACTTCTGCTGTATAACGGCAGAAGTGTTTTTGTTTTAAGGCAGCACCGCACGACCCGCGGCTAACGCCCCTGCGCTGCCTTGCTACAGTGCAAGCTTGTCCCTTGTGACAGTCATGGAGTTGTTGTACATCTCTATAAGCTCATCGGCAGTGTTGTACTGCTCGGAGAGCTCTCCGCTTTCGGTCAGAAGATAGTTTCCGCCCCAGTGCCCGATTATACCCCAGAAGGCATTGTCATCGGCTAAGCTCTGGATCGAGGGGAAGCTTCCGCACTCACTCATAATTACGGGCTTGTCGGGGCTGATGTTTGCAAGATACAAGAGCACATCTGCATGGCTGTCAGTCTTGTCCTCGGAGTAGACATCTGCCGAAACTATATCGCACAGAGAATCGCCCACATACCAGTCGGCATTCTGAGCGCTCCACACCCAGATAAGATTGTCAAGCCCGTGGTAAACGTTCAGTCTCTTGTAAAGCACCTTCCACAGCCAGATATAGCTGTCCTTGTCCCTTCCCCACCAGAAGAGCCCGTTGCTCGCCTCGTGAAGAGGTCTCCACAGCACAGGAACGCCTGCGTCTTTAAGCTTTTTAAGCTCCGCAGCCGCCTTGTCTATGTCCTTGATAAGCTCTACGGTCTCGGCTGCGATCTTGCCCTCGTCACGCATTTTTTCAAGGCTCTCTATAGGCTGCTCGGCTGTCTTTTCGGGAGTTTTCGCCTTCATTATATTGAAGTCGGTGTCCTCGGCATAAAAGCCGTTCTTAGCTGAGGGCGCCTTCCAGTGCCACATATAGCCGACTATTCCGCCGTCTTTGTGCCACTGTATCGCAAGGTCTATATCCTTGTCAGTCAGCGAGCTGTCAGCGTCGGTCACGTTCATAAGGTCTCCGAAGCGCACCGCAGGATATTTTCCTGTTGTCCTGAATATCATATCGGTCTCAGCCGTAGTGCCTGCCGTGTCATACTGCCCGAGCAGTATCTTCTTGCCGTACACTCCGCTGAGGTAGCTGTAAAGCGTCTTCGTGTTCTCGGCCGATGATGCGTTTGAAAGCGCAGTCTCCTTCACCGAGGGCGCAAACGAGCCTATCTCAGCACTTGCAGCGATAGTCACACGGTCAATGTCAAGACCGCCGTCTATGGGATTAAGATTTACTTTAAGCGCTCCCTTTTCAAGCCATACGTTCTTGATTATCGTAGTTTCAAATCCGCCCGAGCCCGACGAGCTTACCTCCATAAGCTTAGCACCGTTTCCCATAAGCTCATTCACGCAGGGCACATCAGAAGCCGAGGTTATCGCCACATTGTAGTACTGCGATGCAGGCAGCTCAAAGCTGACGCTCCAGTCCTCAGCCTTCACAAGCTCCGTTACATAGCCCTCACCCGTGAAGCCCTCACGCTCGCTGCTTGCGGCAGCACCGCCCGAGAGCGTTCCCTCCTCAGCCTGCAAGGTCTGTGTGTACTTGACATACTCTGCAGGTTCGGGAGTGACCGTAACCTCATCAAAGCTGACCTCAGGCACTTCGGGGGCCGTTTGCTCCTCAGCAATACTGCTGTCAGAGAGCTCCTCCGAGGAAGAGTCAGCCTGACTGACTTTTTTAACATCTATTTTCTCAATATCAGTTCCACAGCCCGACAGCATAAGCACCGCCGCCAGCGCCGAGAGAAATATCCTTCTGTTCATAACAATCACCTTTAGTATTATAGCACATAGGCTTCCCAAAATCAAGTGTTGTTGACAATACGGAACAACTGTGCTATAATGATATCAGGAACGTATCGTGAAAACGGTAGGCGGTCAGATCTACCCTCCGACTTAGCGGAAGGGGGGATGCGGTATGAGCGTTACAGAGGTATTAACTTTACTTATTCTGATAACAAACATAATTGGCCTTGTGGTCAATATCTGCAAAAAAAGATAACCGCCCTAATTGCCTGGAAGAGCGGTTATCATAGCATAACAATTCTTCGGAGGTGACCGCTTACAGCGATACGTTCTCCATTTCTACACACATTATAGCATATCTGCCGCCCGTTGTCAAGGACTTCGGGCGCTGTTTTATTCCTTCTCGGGAACGATAGCAATGCTCAGCTCTTCGAGCTGCTTTTCATCAACCACTGACGGGCAGCCACTCATAAGCTCGCTTGCGTTCTGTACCTTCGGGAAGGCTGTTACATCACGCAGGCTGTCTGCTCCGCAGATTATCATGGCGATACGGTCAAGGCCGATACCCATTCCGCCGTGAGGGGGCGATGCATAGCGGTATGCGTCAACCAAGAAGCCGAACTTTGCTTCGATCTCCTCATCGGTCATGCCGAGAGCCTCAAACATCTTCTGCTGGAGTGCAGGGTCGGTAATACGCATTGAGCCCGAGGACAGCTCTGTTCCGTTGAGAACAAGGTCCCATGCCTTTGCCCTTACGCTGCCGGGGTCTGAATCAAGGTATTCAAGGCACTCCTCCATAGGCATTGTAAAGGGGTGGTGCATAGCTACCCATGTTTCGTTCTCCTCGTCCCACTCAAAGAACGGCATTTCTGTTATCCATACAAAGTTGTAGGTATCATCGGGGATAAGGTCAAGGCGCTTAGCGCAGATAAGTCTCAGAGCGCCCAGTGTCGGCAGAACTACCTTGTCCTTGTCGGCGCAGATAAGGATAAGGTCGCCCTTTTCAGCGCCGAGGTCGGCAAGAAGCTTCTCCTGACGTGCTTCGTCCATAAACTTCTTGAACGAGCAGTTGGGCTCATCAGCCCAGCGGATATATGCAAGCCCCTTAGCACCGATTCCCTTTGCGTGCTCGGTCAGCTTGTCGATCTCTTTTCTTGTGTAGGTCGCAGCGCCGTTCTTGACATTTATCATGCGTACAGAGCCGCCTGCCTCAATTGCCGACTTAAACACCACAAAGTCAATATCCTTAACCTTGTCGGTGATGTTCTCGATCTCAAGGCCGAAGCGTGTATCGGGCTTGTCCGAGCCGAAGCGAGCCATCGAATCGGCAAAGGTAAGCCTCTCGATCGGAAGCTTTACGTCCTTGCCCATTACCTCCTTGAAGAGTCTCCGGATATAGCCCTCAATGACCTCCTGGATATCCTCCTGATCTACAAAGGACATCTCAAGATCCACCTGAGTAAACTCAGGCTGACGGTCAGCTCTGAGGTCCTCATCACGGAAGCACCTTGCAAGCTGAATATAGCGGTCATAGCCTGCCACCATAAGAAGCTGCTTGTAGATCTGGGGGCTCTGCGGAAGAGCATAGAACTTTCCGTGGTGAACTCTTGACGGCACAAGATAGTCTCTTGCGCCCTCGGGAGTGGACTTCATCATCATAGGAGTTTCGATCTCAAGGAAGCCGTTTTCATAGAAATACTCTCTTGTCACCCTTGCGATCTCGTGACGGGTAATAAGGTTCTGAGTAAGCTTCGGGTTTCTGAGGTCAAGATAGCGGTAACGGAGCTTCAGCTCGTCATTAACCTTGTCGGAGTTTGTTACCTCAAACGGTGTGGTCTCCGCAGCGGAGAGTATGCGCAGCTCGGTAACTGCGATCTCGATATTACCCGTCCTGAGCTTCGGGTTCTTGCTCTCACGCTCCCGTACAGTTCCCACAGCCGCAAGAACGTACTCGCTCTTTACCTGCTGAGCCTTTTCAAACACAGCTCTGTCGGTCTCATCGTTGAAGGCAAGCTGTACAAGGCCTGTCCTGTCACGAAGATTAATGAAGATAAGGTTTCCCATATCTCTTACCCTGTCTGCAAAGCCCATAACGGTAACTGTCTGCCCTGCGGTATAGTCAACGGAGCAGTAGTTAGTACGTTTCAGACCCTTCATACTGTCTAGTTTCATATTGTTTCCTCTTTTCATAAAGATTTCTGAGTTATATTGATCTCACGCCTGCTTTTTCAAGCCTTTCGTGAGCCTTTCTTACTTTTGCTTCACCCATCACTGTTGCCGTACCCTTTTTGAGCACAGAGACCTTCAAGCCCCTTTTCACAGCGCCGAGAGCAGTTGAGGTCACACAGCCGCACTCATCAAGTCCGCATAGATGCAGCTCATCATAGCCCTTTTTCTTAACAAGCGCCAGAAGCTCCTTGTTTGTAAGCGCATCTCCGAAGTACTTGTCAAAGCACAGTGAGGACACCACATCAAGACCGTCATAAAGCTCTGCGCCCTCGGTTCCTGCCAGAGAATATCCGAACAGCAGCCTGTTGGTCGGGAGGTTCTGTATCAGGTGACGAATATATATCACATCGTGACCCTTATCTGCATAGCTGTGGATAAGCTCATTCACATCGGCTGTGAGCTTATCTGTATTGTAGGAAAACCTCTTTTTCCTCTTTTCGTACAGATAGTCATTCTGCATATCAATAACTATCAGAGCAAACCTCTCAGCCATAGCTCCTCCTATTCTCTGAGCGACTCCAGATAAGCCTCTATCAGCTTTTTCTTGTTATCAGACATCATCAGGAACAGCGCCACCGCCCATATTCCCGAGAATGCTCCCATTGCATAGAACTCTCTCAGCCCTGCGCACATAAGTATCAGCACCCATGCGATCAGCGTCAGCAATGCCGCCGAAACATAAGCCGAGACAGGCTTTCTTATCCTGCCTTTGAGCCTTGAGCCGTTCTCTGTCTTTTCTATCTCTCCGAAAAATCCCGAAGCTCCGCCGTCACGCTTTTTCGCCTGATGATGAAAGATCACCACTCTGTAGTCGTCTCTCCGACAGCCGTAAAAGCAGGTCTCATAGCGGTGCTTTCTCATAAAGCGCCCCAGCGAGAAGATATTCAGCGTAGGTCTGTACTCCGTAAGCTCCCTGTCAAGGCGCTTGCAGAGCTTTTTCGGGCTCATGGAGGTCTCTATCACTATCTCACGGCTCATTGAACGGAAGTGTCCTCTTCGGGCTTATCGGGCTTATCTGGATAGTCGGCAGGATTAAAGACCTTGTCATTTATCTTTATCTGTCCGCCTGTTCTGGTGTTTAAGAGCATTCCGTAGATAGTTCCGCACTTTGTACATCTGAACTGGTGGAATATCTTCTCAGCATACCAGCGGTTCTGCTTATCCATTATCTGATCGAGGGGGCAGGTCTGGTAAACTATCTCAGCATCACCTGCAAGGCACATTCTCGCAAGAGAGCCCACACAGAGCATATACTCGGTAGGGTTGTGAATTTCAGCTATCGGTACATTTCTGCACTGCTCACATCTTTCATTCATCAGCTTTTCCCTCCAAGAATAGTTTCTAAAAGCTCGGGGTCGTCAGTGAACAAGCTGCTTGCATGAGCATCTGAAAACTGCTTTACAAGCTCCTCTCCGAGGCTTATTTCCGTCTGCTCTCCCGATGCCATATTTTTAAGCTTTGCCTTGCCGCTTTCAAGCTCATCGCTTCCGAGCACGATAACAAACGATGCGCCTATCTTATCGGCATACTTCATCTGCGCTTTAAGGCCTCTTCCTATGAGGTCATACTCCACAAAGTAGCCCTCATCTCTGAGTGCAGTTGCCATATTCATAGCCTTAGCGACGCAGTCCTCGCTCATCGGTGCGATATAGAGGTCGCACTTTTTATCCTCAAAGAAGTCGCAGCCCTGCTTCTCCATAGTCAGGATAAGCCTTTCAAGACCCATTCCGAAGCCGAGTGCGGGAGTGGGCTTAGCGCCGAGCTCCTCCAGCAGACCGTCATAGCGGCCGCCTCCGCAGACAGTTCCCTGTGCGCCGATGTCGGTAGAGATAAACTCAAACACAGTTCTTGTGTAGTAGTCAAGGCCTCTTACTATCTTCGGGTTGAGGGTGAACTCAATTCCCATAGCGTTAAGGTACTCCTGAAGCTTTGAGAAATGCCCGGAGCACTCCTCGCAGAGAAAGTCCGTAATTATCGGAGCGTCTTTAGCGATCTCCTGACAGATAGGCGACTTGCAGTCGATTATCCTCATGGGGTTTTTCTCAAGCCTTTCCTGACAAGTACCGCAAAGCTCATCTTTTCTTGCAGAGAAGTAATCCTTCAATGCCTTATGGTAATTCGGGCGGCAGTTCGGACAGCCGATAGAATTGATATTAAGCTCAATATTTTTCAGGCCGCAGAAGTCAAGCACGCTTTTAGCGAGTGAAATAACCTCTGCATCAGCTCTCGGGCTTGCCGAGCCGACCATTTCACAGCCGAACTGGTGAAACTCTCTGAGCCTGCCTGCCTGAGGCTTCTCATGGCGGAAGCAGGACAATCTGTAATATATTTTCTGAGGCAGACCCTCATTCAGCAGACCGTTCTCTATAACGGCTCTCATAGCGCCTGCCGTACCCTCGGGGCGGAGTGTAAACTGCGCATCTCCCGAAGCTGTAACTGAGTACATCTCCTTAGTAACCACATCGGTAGTCTCACCTACCGAGCGTATAAACAGCCCTGTATCCTCAAAGGTAGGCACTCTTATCTCCTTAAAGCCAAACTGTGATGCTATATCGTCAGTTATCTTCTCAACCGTGTGCCATTTGCGTACCTCCGAGGGGAGAGTATCGGCTGTGCCCTTAGGTCTTTGGATCATTACTGCCATAAATTTCTTTCCTTTCCTATATATAGTCCATAATATTATATAATAACTCATTTTCATCTGTTAGTCAAGATAAGAAATGTTAATAATGAATCCCTCTCCCTAAAACTTCCTATTCCTTTTTGTTCTGTGGGAGCGCAAAAAGCCCGCCTCATCAATGAAGCGGGCTTTTTTCAGGTAGTATATTAAAGATAATAGGTTAAAGGTGTACATTACGGTAAATTAATACGATAGGTTTTTCCTGCCCTTGCCATAAAGCTTACGGTCTTGTCTGCCCTTTCAAGCTCGACGGGCTCGCCGCCGCAGAGGACCTCAAAGCTGCCGACCAGCGTACATCTGCTGTCTGCCCTTGCGGTGACAGCCGCTGAGGTCAGCATATTCTCTTCCCACTCGGCATCTACCACAAAGCCGCCCCTAGCGCACAGCCCTCTGAATGAGCCTGTTGCCCACTCCTCGGGAAGGGCAGGCAGAAGCTTTATCTCGCCGTTCTGGCTCTGGAGAAGCGCCTCGGTTATGCCTGCCGTGCCGCCGAAGTTGCCGTCTATCTGGAATGGCGGATGCATATCGAACATATTGTCCGAGGTAGACGAAGTCAGCAGCGCGATGATGTTCTCGTACACCTTTTCGCTGTCCATAAGTCTTGCCCAGTGGTTGATTATCCAAGCCCTTGACCAGCCCGTGTGACCGCCCCCGTGCGAGAGCCTTCTCTCTAAGGTTGCCCTTGCGGCTGCGGCAAGCTTTTTATCCTTGCGGACATTTATAGCATCATCGGGATAGAGAGCGAAAAGCTGCGAAATATGCCTGTGTCCCGGCTCAACCTCATCATAGTCGATAGCCCATTCCTTTATCTGGCCGTACTTGCCTATCTCGGGCTGAGGCAGCCTGTCTCTGAGGTCTTTGAGCTTTTCGGCATAAGCCTTGTCCTTATTCAGAATGTCGGTGGACTCTATCACTGCCGTAAAAAGCCTGTAAATAATCTGGCTGTCCATAGAGGGGCCTATGCAAAGGCTGCCCTTGGTGCCGCTTTCGGTGAGGTAGGTGTTCTCGGGCGATACCGAGGGGCAGGTTACAAGTCTTCCCTGCTTGTCGGGGATAAGAAAATCTACGAAAAAGTCAGCGGCCTCTTTCAGTGTGTCGAACTTTTCCTCTAAAAACCTTCTGTCCAGAGTGAAGAGATAGTGCTCCCAGATATGCAGGCAGAGCCATGCCGCACCCATAGGCCACTGGGTAGCAGGCATCCATAGATCCTGCGGGGCGCAGTCGCCCCATATATCGGTGTTGTGGTGGCAGGTGAAGCCGCCGCAGTGATACATCTCCTGAGCAGTCACTCTGCCGTTAGGTCTCATGCGCTCAATGTGGTCGAAAAGCGGTGTGTGCAGCTCCGAGAGGTTGCAGTTCTCGGCGCACCAGTAGTTCATCTCGGTGTTGATATTGATAGTAAACCGACAACCCCACGCAGGCCACATATCCTTGTTCCAGATGCCCTGCAGGTTCATAGGCAGTGTTCCCTCACGGCTTGCGGAGATCATAAGATAGCGCCCGAAGTTGTGGTAAAGCTCAATAAGCTTGTTGTCCTTGCCGCCGTCCTTTATCTTTTGCAGCCTCTCGTTTGTAGGCAGCTCGGCATTGCCCTCGCTGTTATCGGGAAGGCTTATCGCTGCTCTGCCGAACAGTGCGCTGTAGTCATCATAGTGGGTCTTGTAAAGCTCATCATAGGTCTTGCCCTCAACGGCTTTGATGTCATACTCTGCTTTCTCCTTATAGTCCTCAAAGCGGAAGCTTGTCTGTGCGGAGAGTATAAGCAGCACCTCATCGCAGCCCTCGGTCATAATGAAGCTGCCGTCTGCATAAACCTTGCCTCCTGTAGGAATGGCTTTCAGATAAGATGCAAACCTTATCCCGTCCTCAGAGCCGCAGCCGCCGTAGAAAAAGATAGTATCGTCAGACACGGGCGAGTTGTCATCGAAGTAGTCGTCACGGCCGTCGAGCGACATTTTCAGGCTTACGCTTGCGGGCTTGTCGCCCTTTACACGCATAACGAGAACGCTGTCGGGCTCGGAGACAAATATCTCACGGGTGTAGTTTACGCCATTTGCCTTAAACTCAGTCAGACAGACCGCAGTTTCAAGGTCAAGGGAGCGCCTTACAAATTCCGCCTCTTCGATATTCGTGTGAACTATATTGAGGTCGCAAAGGGGCATATAGTGCCTCTGGTTGACAGGAGTACCGCAGAAGCTCTGATCGACTATCTTCTCAGCCTCTTCGATCTTCTCCTCAAACAGTAGCCTGCGAACCTTTTCAAGGTTAGGATACGCACTCTTATTATTGCGGTGACGAGGGCCTCCCGAATAGATGGAATCCTCATTGAGCTGAATATGCTCATTGACGGGCTCGGAGAAAACCATAGCGCCTATTCTGCCGTTTCCGACAGGAAGCGCCTTGTTCCAGTCATCGGCAGGCTCGGTATACCATAAAAGTGTAGAATTGCTCATAATAATACCTCCGTTCGGGGATCTAGTTAGCAACATTATAACATAAACATACACATTTGTAAAGACCTGCACCCTGGTATACCTCCTCAGACTATAATTTACTATACTGCCTGCAGGAATTATCGGGTGGAGACCCTTTTGAAAAAGGGTCCTCCCCCCGGACCCCCCTCCCTAAAACTTCTAATTCCTTTTTGGCTGGGGGGAGCTGCATTATGATAAAGCAGCAAAATGTCGGAATTTTGCGTTCTCGGACAGAAAGCCTCCCCCCAGCCAAAAAGAGTTAAAAGTCTTTGGAAAGGGGTTTGGGG
>DGRP01000154.1 GCA_002391065.1 Ruminococcus sp. UBA4385
AGTCACGCACTATCTCTCTCCGCGTTCAAGGTCTGAAAAGTCAAAGCAAAAGTACGGCGCGTATTAGCCGTGCGGCGAGCACCTTGACAAAAGAGTGATATTGTTATATAATATGAAAGTGTTATAAAATATAACAATAATAGCTTTGGGGAGAGAAAAGTATGTTTGAAGAAGGAAAGTATTATCACCCGTCAGGGAAGTTCAGTCCGCTTGGCGCTGTTCTTATCACGCTCTGTGTTACTGTGCTGGGCATAGGGCTGTTCTTTTTGTATCTGCTGTTCAATAATTGGTGTACGTTCATTTATCTGAGTATCATAGCCGCTGTGGCTGTTGCTGCGGCTATGGGATATGTTGCTTCAAAAATAATCAGGCTTTTTAAGATCAGAAATAAAACTGTCGCTGTGGTCTGCGCCGTGATAGGCTTTCTGCTGGCAAGCTATGTCAAGTGGGCTATGTATGACTACCTCGACCTGAAAAAGAACTACTACAACAAGCTTAAAGATCACACTGCCGAGGAGTTTTATGACTTTGACTATTACTTCGGCGTTGAGGGCGTTGAAACTCAGAACATGATAGATATGTACAAGTCTATCCACCAGTCAACTATGTTTATGAACTCAAACGGCGACATTGATTACTCGGGCTTTGACCTCACCGATGAGCAGATAGAGGAGATCGAATCCAAAACTGTATGGGATTACAATAACTTTGAGAAGCTTTTAGGCTCTGACGCTGATGAGGTAGAGGAGTCGCTTGAAAAGGCTAAGACTATGGATGCATATCAGTTCACCTATGAGTACCGCAAGGCAGAGGATAAAAAGAATGTTATAAGTCTTCTGACCTCACCGAAGGTGCTGTGGAAGGACATAAATGAGATCAACAAAGTAGGGCGCTGGTCATTGAAGAGCCACTCCTACACTGCCGATAAAGATGCAACAAATGTAAACGGCTGGATGCTCTGGGTAGTCTGGGCAGGAGAGTTTGTGTTCATGGGAATTGTGTTCCTTGCTATGACCTTTATCGGCTTTGAAAAGCCCTTTATCGAAAGCGAAGACGACTGGGCTCTGCCTATGGGAAAGTCGCCGAAGAAATTTTACGCTCCCGATGACCTGAAGGGCTTCAAGGCAAGTATGGAGATGTCGGAGTTTAACCTGTTTGATCTTGAAATACCTGTCGGACAGCCTCAGCCTGCAAAGTTCCTGACGGTTGAGTGCTTCAAGAGCAGAGATCTGAACGAGAACTATCTGAATGTTTATTTCCACCAGTTTGACAAAAACGGCAAGGCTGTGAAAAAATCTCAGGTAATAAAATTTATGCGTGTAAGCAAGGAGTTTATCCTCTCGGATAAGCTTTAGGCAACACCGCACAACCACCGGCATACGCCTTTGTATGCCATCTACTTGCATATTTACCGTCATATCGCCCAAATTTACCTTGAAATACGACAGTATTCCTGCGGTAAATTCAGGCAATCTGACGATAAATCTGACTGCGTATCTGGCATACAATGGTTGTGCGGTGTTGCCTTTACTGATAGAAAGGAAAATGATATTATGGTAAAAACAACACTCTCGATCGAGGGCATGAAATGCAAGATGTGCGAGGCACACGTTAATGACCTCATCAAGGAAAAGTACAATGTAAAAAAGGTTGAGTCCTCGGCAAAGGATAAGAGGACGGTAGTCATCAGCGAGAGCGAGCTTGACACCGAGGCTCTCAAAGGGCAGATCGCCGAGCTTGGCTTTACAATGACGGGCTCTCAGAGCGAGCCGTACAAAAAGGGTCTATTTAAATAATCTCAGATCCCGCAGGCAGTATAGTAGAAATATTGCTTGCGGAAATACACAGAAGAAGGGACCGATGCCTTGGTACATCGGTCCCTTCTGAAATAGAGGAAGTATATGATTTAGGTCATACGGCATTGTTTTCCCTGATGAACTCAATGAATGCGTCCTCAGGCATGGGCTTTGCATAGTAATAGCCCTGAATATAATCACATCTGTGCTCAATAAACCAATCGGCAGTTTCCTTTGTCTCAACACCCTCGACCACGCTTTCTGCGCCGATCTCGGTTATCATCTGCATGGTGCTCTTGAGAACAGCCCTTGTACGGTTATTGCCGATGTCATCGGCTAAGCTTTTGTCAAGCTTGATTATCTTGACAGGCTCCTGCAGGATACGCTGCAGGTTTGAATATCCCGTACCGTAATCATCAATTGCGAACTCAATTCCTGCCTTATGAAGCCTCGAGACAGTCTTTGTAAGAACATCATTGAGGAAATCCTCGGCAGTTTCGGTTATCTCAAAATTGAATGACTTGTTCGATACTCCGTACTCACGCATTTTCTTCTTTACGTTATCCACGAAGTTATCCTTCATGCACTGCATGGTTGAGATATTTATCTCTATATATTCAAGCCCCATTCCCGAAAGGTCATGGTCTCGGATAAACTTGAAAACCGTGTCAATAACAAAGTCGCCTATCTGGTAGATAGCTCCGCTTTTCTCGGCGGCAGGTATAAAGAGGGCAGGCGAGATAAAGCCTATATCGTCATCAATAAGTCTCAGCAGAGCCTCGGCGCTGACGAATTTGTGCTCCTTGATAGAGTAGATCGGCTGATAGTAGACCTTAAAGCCGTTGTTTGCGAAGCCCTTTTCAATATACTTGTCAATGTCAAACTTGAAGCGTATCTTGTCACGCTCCTCAAGGTCGGAGTAGATGATAGAGCCTGATTCTATTTCGCTCTTGTCATAAGTATCCACAAAGCTCATAAGCTCATCGTGAGTGCCTATGTCCTTAGGAATATCAAGCAGACAGAGGGAGCTTTCAAAGGTGAAGCTTATCTCTCCGATGATAAGGGGCTTGCTGATGGTCTGCTCTATCTCATCGCAGATCTTGTCGGCGGAATAATTACCGCTGAGTATTACGGAGAACAATCCATAGCTGAGATAATATATATTATAAACGAAGTTTCTCTCAGGCTGGGACTTGAGCACACGCTCCATTCTCCGAACAGCCTTTTTAATAACCTCCTGGTGAGCATTCAGACCGTACAGTGTAACAAGGGCGCTGTCATTCTTGACCTTGATAAGCAGTACCGAGCCCCTGTTGCCCTTGTAATACATCTTCTTGCTGTCATGCTTGAAGGCGGTCATATTTCTTGTTCCGATAGCCGTATCGAGGGATTCCTCGGGCTTGATAACGAAGAACATCAGTATCAGCAGCGATGCGGTGATAGCGAACATCTCTATCAGCGCATGGGGCATGAAGTACTGAACAACTGCCGAGATAACAAGTATCGGATAGATAGCAATAAATGCGAACATTCTTGCGCTGTCTATAGTTTCCTTGTGCTTGAAAAGATATGTAATAGTCTGGAGCATATAAAAAAATGCTATCAGGTAAATTATCCAGACGAAAGGACCTCTTTCGTAGTGACCTTTCGGAAATTTAATGATCCAGTGCGTAAATGGGTTTATAGCCACGAGCAGGATATTAATAATGTAAGGAAGCGAGAACAGCACTTTTAACTTGGTTTTGCCGTCTAAATAGATATACCATGTGCCCGAGACCATGCCTATAAATATGGAATATGTCGGCAGCAGCGAGGCGTGAACTATATAATAGGCATACGATGCGCCTATCCTCACCCCGGCTGAAATATGCCCGAACGCAGTGAGGGGTGCTGCCGAAAGCATATCGCAGATCGTACAAAGCAGCGTAATGATCACCAGCGACAGAAACAGCGTATTGGTTCTGCCCCTTACGAGCTTTCTTACAAAAAGCGACAGAATAATAATAGCCAGCACCAGAAAAGCACAGACGTCAAACTGAAAAATTCGGCTCATATCCCTCACCTCCTTACGAAAAATTTCGCAAAGCACGAAATTTCGCAATCCGTGAAAATGACTGCAAACTTACACACGTTTGTAAACAATCAATAAAACACACTTTTATACCGTATACATTATACAACATTCTGTCTAATCTGTCAACCGCTAATAATGAATTAACCGTTAATTTGCTGAGAGCATTTGCTTAAAATTTTCGAAAATCAAATAAAAAAGGGAGTTATCCTCCCTTTTTTATTCCACTCTCTCGACTACATTATCATACTGCACATCGGCAAGAATAAGTGCTTTGTTTGAGCCTATGAACACTATGTTGCCAAGCTTCGGGTCGCCTGCTATGCTTACGCACTTGTCAGCGTGACCGTGTATTTTTTCAAGATCGTCCATAAGTGCGGAGCAGTCCTCCGTATTGGTCGGGCGATACATTTCAAGGTAGTCCTCGCCGTTGACACAGATGATGCCCTTGCCCGGATAGTTTCCTGCGGAATTGGTGTGTGTAACTGTGTACCCTTTTGCGGAAAGGCGTGACTCAATATCATCAAACTCGGGGATATTGACAACCTCTCTTATAGTGGTTTCGGGCTCGGAGTTTGTGCCGAGCAGGTCACAGCCTGCAAAGCAGAACAGCGTTGTAAGACAGACTAAAGCAGTAAGTATCTTCTTCATATTTACCTCCTATATTGTTGTTTTTCTGCCGTCTTTGGATATGCGAACCTTCGGGAAGAGCTTTACAAGCTCGTTTTTGTACACTGAGGGGTCGGGCTCGGCGGGGCTGTAGTGTGTAAGCCAGAGCTCTTTGACATCAGCTTTCCCTGCAAGACGGCAGGCGTCCTGCATAAGCATGTGCCCCTTTTCGTTCATGCTTTTTTTCTTGTCGGGGTCGCCGTACATACCCTCGCAGATGAAAAGGTCGGAGCCGTCTGCAAAGTCGGCTATGCGCTCGATCGGGAGAGTATCGGTGACGTAGGTTATCTTCTGAGGGGGTCTCGGGTCAGAGGTTACCATGTCGGGGGTGATCTCACGGCCGTCAACGGTTATGCTTACGCCGTTGTGAAGCGTTTTGCGTTCTCTGAGGGGGACACCGAGCTCGTCGGCCTTCTCGGGCAGGAAGACCCTTTTGTGGCGGAGTGTCAGGCTGTAGCCGAGACAGACTGTGCTGTGCTTTAAGGGCAGGGAGCGCATTTCAAGCATGGGGTCGATAGTGTTAAGGCGCTGAGAGGTCTCGTTTTTGATGTCAAGCGGATTGATTCTGACCTCAAATGGAAGACGTCCTGTGATAGTGAGCAGTGCGTCAATTACGTTGAGGGCGGTTTTCGGGGCGAAAATGTCAAGGGGCTCGCAGCGGTCGGTGTTGGCTATCGACAGGAGCAGCCCGGGCAGACCTGTGATGTGGTCGGCGTGGGTGTGCGTGATGAGGATAACGTCTATCCGACTGATTTTTATCTGAGCCTTGGCAGCTGCAACCTGTGTGCCCTCGCCGCAGTCAATGAGAACTGCCTTGCCCTCGTGTTCAATGTAGCATGAGGTCAGAAACCTGTTTTTCAGCGGAAGCATTCCGCCAGTGCCCAGCAGGGCTATCTCCATAGGATCACCTTCCTGTGTTTATTCTTTCTGCCTGTGCGGCTTGTCGGGGGAGGACCCTCTCACTAAAACTTTTGGCTAGGGGGAGCGTTATCCAAGGGCGCAGTCGAGGCTCATCATGATGACGAAGCCGAAGGCAAACGAAATTGTTCCTGTATTTGAATGTGGTTCTTCACTCATTTCGGGGATAAGCTCCTCTACGACGACATAGATCATTGCGCCTGCGGCAAAGCTCAGCAGGTAGGGGAGTATCGGTATCACAAGGCTTGACAGCGCTATAGTCAGCACAGCTCCTACGGGCTCAACAGCACCCGACAGAGAGCCGTACAAAAATGCCTTGCCCTTGCTTACACCCTCCGACCTCAGCGGCATTGAGATTATAGCGCCCTCGGGGAAGTTCTGTATTGCAATACCCAGAGCCAGCGCCATAGCGCCTGCCGCGGTTATAAGCGCATTTCCCGACAGCCAGCCTGCGTAAACAACGCCCACTGCCATGCCCTCGGGTATGTTATGGAGCGTCACCGCCAGCAGAAGCATAGCTGTGCGGTTGAGCTTTGTTCTCGGGCCTTCTGGGTCATCGGAATTTGTGTGCAGGTGAGGTATCACGGTATCCAGTATCAGCAGGAAGAAAATTCCCACCAGAAAGCCCACCGCCGCAGGAATAAAGGCAAGCCTGCCCATGCTTTCGCTCTGCTCGATAGACGGGATAAGTAAGCTCCACACGCTTGCCGCCGTCATAATGCCTGCCGCAAAGCCTGTGAGTATTCGTCTGGTTGTAAGTCCTATGTTGTTTTTCATGAAGAACACGCAGGCAGAGCCCAGCGTAGTCCCTGCAAATGGGATAAGTATCCCGAGAATAGTATCTTTGTTCATAGGCGCTCCTCCCTTGGTTAGTATAATCTAACTATCTGCATTATACCCTATACAGGCGTGTTTGTCAACACCTTTATAGTATGCGGAGAGAGCGCTGAGGGTCACAGCTCAGTACTTTTCAAGAAGAGCCTGACAGCCCTCAACGATGTCATGATAAGTCTCCTCAAAGTTGCCTGTGTACCAGGGGTCGGCAATGCTTGAGCCCTTGCGGTCGGTAAAGTCGAGGAGCATACAGAGCTTACCGTCGGGGTCACTGCCGAGGATACGCTTGGCGAGGGTAAGGTTGTAGTTATCCATGACAATGATGAGGTCAAAGCGGCCGTAGTCGGCTTTAACCATCTGACGTGCGGCATGCCGTCTGTAGGGCACGCCCATAAGGTCGAGCTGTTTTTTAGCGCCGCGGTGCATATCGTTGCCGAGCTCCTCTGTGCTTACAGCGGCGGACTCAATGTGAAAGTCGTCTTCACGTCCCGCTTTGAGAGCCATATCTTTCATAATAAATTCTGCCATCGGAGAACGGCATATATTCCCGTGGCAGACGAATAGGATCTTTACCATTCTGTTTTCTCCCTTCAAAGTCACGCAAAACGCGTATTTACGCAGTATACGGCACTTTTTCAATAATGCTAATATTTTTATATTTTCTCAAATTTTCTCATATTTTCTCGAATTTTTGCCTTTTCCAATGGTAAAATAGTGGTAAAACCGAGTGCCATTTGCTGCGTTTTTACGTTATTTCAGGCTTTTTGAAGCCATGGATTTCATAAAAAGTTCACACTCTCGTGTTCATATGCCACGATTTAGCGCAATTTTCAGGCTGTTTTCGAGCTACAGATACGCTTCATCTCACGCTCTGCGTCCTCATATCTGACATGGGTATAGGTGTTCAAAGTTACCCCTACGTCTGCATGACCCATTATGTATTGCAGCATTTTTG
>DGRP01000010.1 GCA_002391065.1 Ruminococcus sp. UBA4385
CTCAGTGCCTGAGAGTGCCTGTTTCTGACGGTCACACTGCCGCTGTTTTCGTATCGTTTGAGAATAAGCCTTCAAAGGAAGAGATCCTTCAGGCTTGGAAGGACTTCTCGGGCGTTCCTCAGGAGCTTCAGCTTCCGAGTGCTCCTAAGCAGTTCCTCAACTACTTCACTGAGGACGACAGACCGCAGGCAAGACTTGACAGAAACCTCGAGGGCGGCATGGCAGTGTCTATCGGAAGACTGAGAGAGGACAGCCAGTACGATTATAAGTTCGTATGCCTTTCACACAACACCCTGAGAGGTGCAGCAGGCGGAGCAGTTCTCCTTGCAGAGCTCCTCGCAGCAAAGGGCTATTTTGACTAAACCTATACAAAGGGAGATATTACAATGAAAAAGACAATTTTTACAGGCGCAGGAGTTGCTATTGTTACTCCTATGAACGCTGACGGCTCAATTAACTATGATGAGCTGGGACGTCTTATAGACTTTAACATTGAAAACGGAACAGATGCTATCATCATCTGCGGAACAACGGGCGAGAGCTCTACTATGACAGATGAGGAGCACATTGAGACGATCAGGTTTGCAGTTGAGCACACAAAGGGAAGAGTTCCTGTTATTGCAGGCACAGGCTCCAATCACACAGAGTACGCTGTAAACCTCTCTAAGAAGGCTGAGGAGCTCGGTGCTGACGCACTTCTCTGCGTAACACCTTACTACAACAAGACCTCTCAGAAGGGTCTTATAGCTCACTTTACAGCTATTGCAAATGCAGTAAAGATACCGATCATTCTTTACAATGTTCCGTCAAGAACAGGCACAAATATCCAGCCGAAGACAGCTTATGAGCTTTCAAAGGTCGAGAATATCGTTGCTTTGAAGGCAGCAAGCGGCAACATCAGCCAGATAATGGAGACCGCACATCTTTGTCAGGGACAGCTTGACATCTACTCCGGCAATGATGACCAGATAGTTCCTATCATGGCTATCGGCGGAAAGGGAGTTATCTCAGTTCTTTCAAACTGCGTTCCAAAGGAAACTCATGAGATCACACAGCTTTGCCTTGATAACAAGTTCGATGAAGCAACAAAGCTTGCGTTCAGGTATCTGCCGCTGGCACACGCACTCTTTAATGACGTGAACCCGATACCTGTAAAGGAAGCTCTGAATATTATGGGCTTCAAGGCAGGCGAGTGCAGAATGCCTCTTATCAGGTCAGAGGAAGCAAAGATCGAGGAGCTCAGAAAGGCTCTCGACGATCTTGGTCTTGTTGGCTGCATCAAGTAAGCGATAGTTTAGATAGGGCGGAGCAATCTGCCCTATCATTTTATAAAGGGGACTGATAAAAATGACAAGAATAGTTATCTGCGGAGCCTGCGGAAAAATGGGCAGGTTCATAAACGATGTTATAAAAGGACGTGACGACTGCGAGGTGCTTGCAGGTGTGGACAAGCTCGGTGAGGCTTATGACAGCTTCCCTGTGGTAAAGTCTGTAAAGGAGCTTAGCGAAAAGCCTGATGTTATTATCGACTTTTCTCACCCCTCGGCACTGGGTGAGCTGCTTGAATACGGCCTTACAACAGGAACACCTCTGGTGCTTGCCACAACAGGCTACAGCGAGGACGAGCTCTCACAGATACACAAGGCAGCAGAGCAGGTGCCTGTGTTCTTCACCTTCAATATGACTCTCGGCATAAACCTTATGGCCGAGCTTGCAAAAAAGGCAGCAAAGGTGCTCGGCGGACAGTATGACATCGAGATCATCGAAAAGCACCACAACCAGAAGATCGACGCTCCCTCGGGCACAGCTATAATGCTTGCCGATGCGATAAACTCAGTTCTTGATACCAAGTGCGAGTATGTCTATGACAGGCACTCCGTAAGGGCTAAGAGAACCAAAAACGAGATCGGTATGCACTCAATCAGAGGCGGTACTATCGTAGGTGAGCACGAGATACTTTTTGCAGGCCGTGATGAGGTCATCACCCTGAAGCACGAGGCTCACTCAAAGCAGGTGTTTGCAGTCGGAGCTGTAAATGCAGCAGTGTTCCTCAAGGACAAGACCGCAGGTCTTTACAATATGAGCGATCTGCTGGCGGAGGTCTGAGTATTGAGTAAATTCACACTTATAAAGCAGGAGGGTGCTGCCCGACGGGGTCAGTTCGAGACAGTTCACGGCACAATACAGACCCCCGTGTTCATGAACGTTGGCACATCGGCGGCTATAAAGGGCGGAGTATCCTCGATAGACCTGAGAAATGAGCTCAAATGTCAGGTGGAGCTTTGTAATACCTACCATTTGCACGTCAGACCATCTGACGAGGTCATCTATAAAATGGGCGGTCTGCATAAGTTTATGAACTGGGACAGACCAATCCTCACCGACAGCGGCGGCTTTCAGGTGTTCTCGCTGGCAAAGCTTCGCCGCATAAAGGAAGAGGGCGTGTACTTCAATTCTCATGTAGACGGCAGAAAGATCTTCATGGGACCCGAGGAGAGTATGCGGATACAGTCAAACCTTGCCTCGACTATAGCTATGGCTTTCGATGAATGTGTTGAAAATCCGGCCGAGCACAGCTACTCCAAAGCATCGTGCGAGCGTACCACACGCTGGCTGGAGCGCTGCCGCAAAGAAATGGACAGGCTGAATTCTCTGGAAACAACTATCAACAGGGAGCAGCTTCTGTTCGGTATCAATCAGGGCTGTACCTATGATGACCTCAGAATTGAGCACATGAAGCGTATCCGTGAAATAGAGTGCGCAGGCTATGCGATAGGCGGTCTTGCAGTGGGTGAGCCCACAGATGTCATGTACCATGTCATTGAGCAGGTAGAGCCCTATATGCCAAAGGACAAGCCCAGATACCTTATGGGAGTGGGAACACCCTCAAACATAATTGAGGCGGTTTATAGAGGAGTTGACTTCTTTGACTGCGTAATGCCGAGCCGAAACGCAAGGCACGGAACTCTTTTCACATGGAGTGGTATAATGCACATCAAAAACAAAGCCTATGAGACCGACCCGAAGCCCATAGACGAGGATTGTACCTGCCCTGTCTGCCGTAATTTCAGCAGAGCCTATGTGCGCCACCTCTTCAAGTCAGAGGAGCAGTTAGGCGGAAGGCTTGCTGTAATGCACAATCTGTATTTCTATAACACTCTCACCGAGAGGATAAGAGAAAACCTCGATAACGGCACCTTCACCGAGTTCAGAAATAAGTACTCTGACCAGTTAGCACAGAAATGCGATACATAAACAAATCCCGAAGTCTTTAAGACGAATACCCATATAGAAGTTTT
>DGRP01000012.1 GCA_002391065.1 Ruminococcus sp. UBA4385
GCAGATGACGTGCAGAGGCGTTAGCCGTGAGTCGTGCGGTATTGCCTTAAAGGACTGCCGAGTGCAGTCCTTTTTTCAGTCTAATCCCAATTTGGTTGTGTATTGTTCCCCCGCCTTCGGCGGGGGAACAATACGAAAGAACAGCCATTTTGTATCATCAGCAATACATATCAAAATTGGGAGTCAGTCTATAAAGATTTTTTTCGCAAGCTCCGAAAAGTCATCATCGCCCTGCTCCTCGCCGTCAAGAACAATGCTTTTAAGCACCAGACTTCTATAGGCATATCCGTCAAACACAACCACAAACCGAAGCTCCAAAGCCTCATTTTCATGTGCGCCGACCGCAGTTATAGTCCATGTGTCCTTATCGGTCTTTTCGTTTGACCACTCTGTATCCTCGCCCATATATGCATTTACGCAGTCACCGATTATTTTCCCCGAACTGCCTGTAAAATTGTCAAGCGAGGCAATGCTTGAGCTCTGTACCGCAACCGTCAGATAGTCACCGTCCACAGACAAGCCCTTGACAAAGCCGTTGAGCGCCAGCGCTAAAAAGCAGAAGAACGCACACATCGCAGATTTTGCAACATCTCTTCTGCAAAGGCGCTCCCTCTTCATCACATAGATCGGGAACAGCCACACCCATGTTTTCAGCTTTGAAGCGTCATAGCCAGACCTCTCCACAAGCCGGATATCAATAAGCTCAGCCGCAAGCATCATCACAGCACAGCTTATCCATATAACAGCGCCCACTATCCACGAGCCTGCATACCTCTCCAGAAACAGCCCGAACACAGGCGCAAAGCAGATAAACCATATTGCTCCGCTGTTAAGGGGAATGTTCTTCTCGGGGTAGTCATAGCCGTTTGTATAATTATCGTATTCGTTATAGAGTTCATCAAGAGTGCTGTCCACAGGTGATCAGCTCCTTTCGTTCCATAGTGCAAATAAAAGCCCGTGACGCTCATCACGGACTTTTATTCATTAAGGAAGTATAGAAAAATATATGAAGAAAACTCAAACATTCGTTATTTATATGGGTATTGCTTCGTTATATATATAATAACCGCCTTATGTGATAGTTTTATGAAAATTTCAAGAGGAAATGGAAAAAATCTCCGACTCTCACAGCCCTATCTTCTTAACCCGTAATGAATTACGATATGCCGTCTTTCTCCCGTCTCAAAATCCGTTCCTTTGATGTCCGCACCATTATGGCTCATAAGCTCCGCACAGATAATCCCCTCAAGCGACAGCCTTACCACCTCGTGACCGTCACACATTACCACCAGCTTTTCATCGTCAACGCTGACAGCGCCCGTTCTTCCGATCACGTTCTCCTCAGCGCCATTTCTCTCCACAACATAAGACACAGCCTTTTTGTTGTAGGCAAGCACCTCCGACATATCGCCCTTTTTCTTTTTTGAAAACAGCCCCATAGCTCACCTCACACACGGTCTAAAAGCCTTCCGAGCTCCTGTGCAAGCCTTGATACAGGCAGACCCACCACATTGAAAAAGTCTCCCTTTATTCCGCTTACCAGCATAGAGCCAAGTCCCTGTATTCCGTAAGCACCTGCCTTGTCGAAGGGCTCTCCGCTATCGAGATAGACTGCTATGTCCTCATCTGAAAGGTCAAGGAATGTGACCTCGGTTATCTCACTGAAGCTAAGCTTTTCGCCCTTATAAGCAATCGTCACACCCGTAATCACCTTATGGGTGCGCCCCGAAAGCAGTCTGAGCATTCTTTCTGCGTCTTCACGGTCACGGGGCTTGCCCATGACCTCACCGCAGATAACTACGGTATCACAGCCGATAACGATACTGCTCTCATAGACCTCGGCTATGCTTGTGCATTTAAGATCTGAAAGATACTGTGCCGTGTCCTCGGGAGCAATACCTTCAGGGAGTGTCTCATCGCAGTCCGAGGGTATAACCCTGAAATTGTCTGTCAGAAGCTCCATAAGCTCCTTTCGTCTTGGAGAGGCTGAGGCTAAAATAATATCGCAGCCCGATATTCTGTTTATAATATTCAGTGACATTCTGTTGTTTCCTTTCGTAAAAAGAGACTGCCGACGCACGGCAGCCTCGTATTTGTTTAAAGGGGTGAACCGCACTGCGAGCAGAACTTCATACCTACAGGCTCCTTATGGCCGCACTGAGAGCAGAAGACGAATTTTCTCTCGGGCTCGGGGGCAGGCTCAACTGTCGGTGCAGGAGCAGGCTCGGGTGCAGGTGCAGGCTCGGGCTCAACTGTCGGAGCAGGTGCAGGCTCCGGTGCAGGTGCAGGCTCGGGCTCAACTGTCGGAGCAGGTGCAGGCTCGGGTGCAGGTGCAGGCTGAGGTCTCTGAAACTGAGCCATCTGCTCGAGGGCAGTCGGCTGAGGTGCATTAAACTGCGCCTGAGGTGCTGCCGCAAAAGCAGGCTGTGCCTGAGGAGCAGGCTGCTCTGCTGCCTGTCTTGCGCCGCAGCTCGGACAGAATGCGTTGCTCAGAGGTATCTGATTGCCGCAGTTCGGGCATATTTTCAGACCCTTTACGTGCAGAAGCTGCTCATTGAGCGATTTAAGATTTTTAAGTGAGTTATCCACATCTGCGATCATAGCAACAACCTGCGGGTCTTTGATCTGGTCGGACAGGTGAAGCTTTACATACCTGCCTATCTCAGTGTACTTGCTGTTAATAGAAGCAAGCTCCTGATTGATCTGATTGTTGATAGCTGTTTCCTGTGGATTTCTGCCAAACATAGCCATAAGGTATACTCCCTTTCAATATATAGTTTAAGGCAACACCGCGCGACCCGCGGCTAACGCCTCTGCAC